>DASTKA010000063.1:0-3182 GCA_035716165.1 Mycobacterium sp.
GAACGTTTCCCCAGCTCGTCGGCGATTTTCGTAGGCGCCCTGCGATGCGTGATCATGATCGGCCTCCCTCCTGCGGTGGAGTATCCGCTTGTTCGCGGCGGTTTGCGGCCCGTCGTGCCGGGCATTCCGGACCGAGACACCCGGCGTACGAGAAGGAGCACCATGTCCGCAGCCACCACGCGCCGCCGACTCCGCGAATGCCTTAACGATGTCGACTTCCCAGCGGACAAGGCGACTCTTCTCGCAGCGGCCGAACGCCGTTCCTGCGATGACGACACCATCCGGGCGCTGCGATCGATCCCGCCTGAGACGTATGCCGGATTCGCCGAAGTTCTGGCGTCTGTGCCGCTGACCGACGACGTCATGACCGATGGCGAGAGGGGTGCCGCGCACCGGGTGCCCGCCAAGCCGGGTGTCACCGAGAGGGACAGAGACGTGCCGCCGAACCCGATCGCCGAGGAATTGGGTGAGAACCGCAAGAAGTGAGGCCTCTACGTCACCAGCGTCAGACTCGCGGGGCCCGTTAGCTGCGGTGACGGTTCCCGGACCCCTTGCGCACCGGGAGCAGTTTGCCCGCGAGCTTTTTCGCCCGGGTGCGTGAACCAGTGCGTCTGCATAAACGTCGGTGGGCGCGGACGGTATCGAACCGCCGACCGCTGGTGTGTAAAACCAGAGCTCTACCACTGAGCTACGCGCCCGTTGCTGCGGGCAGGCTACCCGCCCGAGGTCCAAGTCCCCAAAATCACGCCCGCAGCGCCGCCAGCGCATCGGTCCAGAGCCGCTGGTCGCGGGCTTCGCCGGGCTGTTTCATCTCGGCGAAGCGAATGATCCCGGACCGATCGATGACGAACGTCCCGCGGTTGGAGTAGCCGGCGTCCTCGTTGAAGACGCCGTAGCTCTGGCTGACCGCGCCGTGTGGCCAGAAGTCCGACAGCACCGGAAACGTGAAGCCGCTGTCCAGCGACCAGACTCGGTGCGTGGGCGGCGGTCCCACCGAGATGGCCAGCACCGCGCTCTGGTCGTTCTCGAATTCGGGCAGGTGGTCACGCAACTGATCCAGCTCGCCCTGGCAGATACCGGTGAAAGCCAGCGGGAAGAACACCAGCAGCACATTCTTGGCGTCCCGATAGGAGCTCAGCGCGACGCGCTGTTGGTTCTGGTCGCGCAAAGTGAAATCCGGGGCGGCTGTGCCGACGGGCAGCATCAACGCTTCCCGGCCCGGGATTTGGGCTGCACCAGCCGGCTGGCGCTCCAGTCGCCCAGGTTGACCGAGGAGGTCGGCATCAAACCGGCGGTGGGCGCGGCCTCGGCGATTTCGGCCGGCAGCACGTGCCCCGGCTTGCCGGTCTTGGGCGTCAGCACCCAGATCACGCCGTCTTCGGCCAGCGGACCGATCGCGTCCATCAGGGTGTCCACCAGGTCGCCGTCGCCGTCTCGCCACCACAGCAGCACGACGTCGACTACCTCGTCGGTGTCCTCGTCGAGCAGATCGCTCCCGCAGGCTTCCTCCACCGCGGCGCGGATCTCGTCATCGGTGTCTTCGTCCCAGCCCCACTCCTGGACGACATGGTCGGGTTGGATGCCCAGTTTGCGAGCGTAGCTCGGGGCGTGATCCGCCGCGACCACCGTGGAGCCTCCTTCAACATCCGAACGCCGTGCAATTCGGGATTATCGTCGCACAGCCAGAACCCGGTCCATACTTCCGCATCATCACGTTGCCAGGCAGAGTTTCAGTGCGTTCTTTTTCGTATCGTTGAGTTGATCGACCCGCTGGTTGAATTCCGACGTCCCCGCGTGCGTGCCGATCGCGTTGGCCACCGCGCGGGCGGCGTCGATGTAGGCGTTGAATGCGTCCTTGATCTGCTGCGACATCGCATCGCTGAAGCTGTTGCCCACCGTGGTGGCGCTGTCGTTGAGGGCGTCGATGGCGGGGCCTTCGGTTGGGCCGGTGCCGCCGCCGGAGTTGAACGCCTGGACGAATTCGTTGGTCTTGTCGATCGCGATCTTGCTGGTGGTGATCAGCGTCGCGCAGGCGGTGCGGACCGCCTTGGTGGTCAGCGATTGTTGCCGCTGAGACTCCCGGACGCTCGAGGTAACCGACGACGCGGACACCGACGCCGACACCGACTGCCGGTAGGCCGGAGCAACCTTGGTGTCGGGCGTTGCCGTGCCGTTGGTGACCGAGCTGCAGCCCACGATTCCCATCAGCGCCAGGGCGACACACCCGAGCGCCAGGGCCCCGCGTCGGGGCAAAGCCTTCACCTGCGTTCGAGGGACGGCACGCCACCGATTGAGCACAAGGCTGACGTTACCGGGTGGGTTGTTCGCCTGCCCCATACACGCCGAGTTGGAGTTCGCCAGGTGAGCTCGATCGGCTACGCGACGTCGGCTATCCGCGCGAGACGCCGGTGCGGCACGATGGTGGGCAGGGTGCGACCCACCCGCTACGGCACACATTCCGCCAACAACAGGAGTAGTGCGTTGACAACTGAGTTCGTGCGCCACGATCTGGCCACAAACCCCACCGGCGCAACCGAACCCGACCGCGTACGGGTGATCCGCGAAGGGGTGGCCTCCTACCTACCCGACATCGACCCGGAAGAGACGTCGGAGTGGCTGGAGTCCTTCGATGAACTGCTGGAGCGCTCCGGCCCGTCGCGGGCGCGCTATCTGATGCTGCGATTGCTGGAACGCGCAGGCGAGCAGCGAGTCGCCCTGCCGTCGCTGACGTCCACCGACTACGTCAACACCATTCCGACCGAACTCGAGCCGTGGTTCCCCGGCGACGAGGACGTCGAACGGCGCTACCGGGCGTGGATCCGGTGGAACGCCGCCATCATGGTCCACCGCGCTCAGCGCCCGGGAGTCGGTGTGGGAGGCCATATTTCGACCTACGCCTCGTCGGCGGCGCTGTACGAGGTCGGCTTCAACCACTTCTTCCGCGGCAAATCGCACCCCGGCGGCGGGGACCAGGTGTTCATCCAGGGCCACGCGTCCCCCGGTATTTACGCGCGTGCGTTCCTGGAAGGGCGGCTGACCGCCGACCGGATGGACGGCTTCCGCCAGGAGCACAGCCACGCCGCCGGTGGACTGCCCTCCTACCCGCACCCGCGCCTGATGCCCGACTTTTGGGAATTCCCCACCGTCTCGATGGGCCTGGGCCCGCTCAACGCCATCTACCA
>DASTKA010000064.1:0-7807 GCA_035716165.1 Mycobacterium sp.
GAACCCGAGACCGCTGCGGTGGTGCTGGCCGGAATGGACAGGTACTACTGTTGTAACTCACCCAGGCAACAGTGGATTGCCACCCAGTTGGTCCGTCGACTCGCAGATCCCAACCCTGTCGACCACCCGGAAGACCAAGGATCGGAAGCCGAGGCCAACTCGGACTGGGAGGAAATCAGGGAGCGCTGCATGTCAGTGGCCGTAGCGATGCTGGAGGAGGCGAGGTGACGTTGGCACCCGACCGACGCCCCGCGCCGCCGCCCCACCGGCCGGGCCCCGAACCACGTCAACGCGGCAATGTCCCGTCCGGAGGCCCATCCAGGGAGCCGTCCGGCTCGTTCCAGGACCCCGAGCAGCCCGTGGAGTTCTGGCCGACCGCGGCCATCCGTTCCGCCCTGCAGGGCGGCGACATCGCGACGTGGAAGCGCATCGCGGGCGCCCTGAAGCGGGACCCCTACGGCCGGACCGCCCGCCAGGTCGAAGAGGTCCTCGAGGGCACCCGGCCATACGGCATCGCCAAAGCGCTGTGGGAGGTGCTCGAGCGCGCGCGCACCCACCTGGAGGCCAACGAACGCGCCGAGGTCGCTCGCCACGTCGGGCTCCTGATCGACCGATCGGGGCTGACCCCACAGGAATTCGCGTCGCGCATCGGGGTGACGGCCGAGGAGCTGGGCGGCTACCTCGACGGCAGCACCAGCCCGACGGCCGCGCTGATGATCCGGATCAGGCGCTTGTCGGACCGGTTCGTGAAGGTGAAGTCCGCCCGGTCAGCCGAAGCCAACTGATCGACTAGCGGACCGGCAGCACATCGGCGACCAGCCAGTCGCTGCCGCGCTTCGTCAGCGTCACCCGCAGCGCCGGCGCCGCCTGACTGGGCGGCTGTCCCGGGGTGTTCTGGGTAACCCGCAGGACCACCGCCACGCTGGCCGCCGACGGCCCCAGCGCCTCGACCCCGGCCGACACCGTGGCGGCCTGGGCGGTGACGTTGTGCTGGGCCAGCTCCGCGCCGGACTTCGTGTACTGCTCCTTGAACGCGGCCGCATGCTCCGAGACGATCATCGCCGTGGCCCGGTCGATGGAACTGGTCGGGGCGGTGGGACTGAACGACGCCATCGCCTCCGCCATGCCGGTCGCGACCTGAACCACAGTGCGGGAGTCGTTATTGAAGTCGTTGTCCGCCCTGGTCCAGTGCGTGTAGCCGGTCGCGACGGCCGCCGTCAGCGCCGCCGTGCACAAAAAGACGACCGCCAACCGCAGCCCCGGCGCGTCGTCGTCGGTGCCGACGCTGACCGAATCGCGGCGCAGCAGCCAGACATTGATCAGCACGCCTTCGACGATCAGCAGGATCAGCACCGAGCAGGCCGACACCCACCACAGCGGCCAGCCCAGGACCAGCCCGATGGCAAGCAGGGCCGCGATCGCGGCGAGCGGAGCCAGGACGTCGAAGGCGAACAGCCGCCAGATGTTTCTCATCGGATCGACCCCAATCCGGAGATCATCAGCTTGCCGTCCACGTCGGATACGTCCAGACGCAGATTCCAGTGCACCGTTTGCGGTTTGGCGCCGACGTTTTCGCTGACCGACGTGGCGATCAGCATCACCGAGTCGGTTCGGCTCGCGAACGGCGGCAACTTGGTGGTGACCACCGGCCGGGAGACGCCGGGCTGGGTGTCCAGGTCGTGGTGCACGGTTTCGATCGCCACCGCGTCGACGCGCCCGGCGCTCTTCGACTGCAGCTTCTCCACCACCGCCTTGTAGGGCTGCACGGCGGCGTCGAAGTCGGTGTTGAGGTCTCCGACCGTGCCGTCGTGCAACCGCTGCAGGCTGGCGTCGACATTGCCGCTGTTCATGTTGATCAACACATTGGCCCAGTCCGCCGCGGTCTGCATGACGCGGCTCAGGTAGCCGCGCTCGGCGACCTGGTCGCGGTGGTTGGACCAGATGATGAAGCAGAGCACCACCGCGGCCACCGACAGCACGCCGAGAACCGCGGACGCGATGCCGTAATGGGAGAAGACTTCGGCGCTTTCGGCTTCGTCCCCGTCGGCGTCGTTCGACTCTTCGTCGGCGTCGACGTCAACGGAATCTTCTTCGGCAGGTGACTCGGTTCGCTCGCCGTCGGACATGGCCCGATCGTCGCATCCGGGAAAGATGGAAGGATGGCGGGGTGACGAATACGGCCACTCGCTCGGGCATCGACCTGAGCTTTGTCGACGAAAGCATCCGCCCCCAAGACGACCTGTTCGGTCACGTCAACGGCCGCTGGCTGGCCTCCTACGAGATACCGGCGGACCGGGCGACCGACGGCGCCTTCCGCCAGCTGTATGACCGCGCCGAAGAACAGGTGCGCGACCTGATCGTCGAGGCCAGCCGGCAGGGCGCGGCCGCCGGGGACGACGACGCGCAACGCATCGGCGACCTGTACGCCAGCTTCCTCGACGAGGACACCGTGCAGCGCCGCGGCGTGCGACCGCTGCTCGACGAGATGGCCGTGATCGACGACGCCGCCGACGCCGACGCGCTGGCCCGGGCCATCGGCGCGCTGCAGCGCACCGGCGCGGGCGGCGGGGTCGGGGTGTACGTGGACACCGACGCCAAGGACTCGGCGCGCTACCTGGTGCACTTCACCCAGTCCGGCCTCGGGTTGCCCGACGAGTCCTATTACCGCGAAGAGCGGCACGCCGAGGTGCTGGAGGCGTACCCGGGGCACATCGCGCGGATGTTCGGCCTGGTGTTCGGCGGCGACCCGGCCGACCACATTGTGGTCGCCGACCGCATCGTCGCGCTGGAGGCCAAGCTGGCCGAGGCGCACTGGGACGTGGTCAAGCGCCGCGACGCCGACCTTACGTACAACCTGCGCACCTTCGCCGAACTTCGCAACGAATCGGTGGGCTTCGACTGGGCCGGCTGGGCCACCGCGCTCGGCGCCGGCCCCGAGGCCCTCGCGGAAGTGATTGTGCGCCAACCCGATTACCTGCGCACGTTCGCCGAGCTATGGCGCAACGAGGACCTCGAGGTGTGGAAGAGCTGGGCGCGGTGGCGGCTGATCCGCGCCCGGGCCTCCTGGCTGACCGACGAGCTGGTCTCCGCGGACTTCGACTTCTACGGTCGCTTGCTGACCGGCGCCGAGCAGATCCGGGACCGGTGGAAGCGCGCGGTGTCGCTGGTCGAGAACTTGATGGGCGACGCGGTCGGAAAGCTTTATGTGCAGCGGTATTTCCCGCCGGGGGCGAAGGCCCGCATCGACGAGCTGGTGGCCAACCTGCGCGCGGCGTACCGGATGAGCATCAGCGAGCTGGACTGGATGACACCGCAAACCCGGGAGCGGGCGCTGGCCAAGCTGGAGAAGTTCACCGCCAAGGTCGGTTACCCGCCGAAGTGGCGCGACTACTCCGCGCTGGTGATCGATCGCGGCGACCTGTACGGCAACTACCAGCGCGGGTACGCCGTCAACCACGACCGCGAGCTGGCCAAGCTCGGCGGCCCGGTGGACAAAGACGAGTGGTTCATGACGCCGCAGACCGTCAACGCCTACTACAACCCCGGCATGAACGAAATCGTCTTCCCGGCAGCCATTTTGCAGCCGCCGTTCTTCGACGCCGAGGCAGACGACGCGGCCAACTACGGCGGCATCGGCGCGGTGATCGGGCACGAGATCGGGCACGGTTTCGACGACCAGGGCGCCAAATACGACGGTGACGGCAATCTGGTCGACTGGTGGACCGATGCCGACCGCACCGAGTTCGGCATCCGCACAAAGGCTCTCATCGAGCAGTACGACGCCTACACGCCGCGAGGGCTGGGGAGCGGACACCACGTCAACGGCGCATTCACCGTCGGAGAGAACATCGGTGACCTGGGCGGCCTGTCGATCGCGCTGCTGGCCTACCAGTTATCGCTGAACGGCCGGCCCGCTCCGGTCATCGACGCCCTCACCGGCGTACAGCGGGTGTTCTACGGCTGGGCCCAGGTATGGCGCACGAAATCCCGTGACGCGGAGGCGATCCGGCGTCTGGCGGTGGACCCGCACTCGCCACCGGAATTCCGTTGCAACGGCGTGCTGCGCAACATGGACGCCTTCTACGACGCCTTCGACGGCGCCGACGCCGGCGCGCTGTTCCTGGAACCGAGCCGCCGGGTCAAGATCTGGAACTGACGGCGCCGGCCACCTGGGCGGCCTCGATCCGGGCGGGCACGTGCTTGTGCCACGGCGTGCCCGCGTAGGGATCGCGCCATTCGGTCGAGGTGAGCGCGTTCGGGGCGACACCGGGAGTGACGGTGCGCCCGTCCTCGCCGACGTAGTCGAGCCCAAAACCGTTGGGCAGGGCGGCATGACCGGGGAGCATGGTCTCGGTGACCTCGACGGTGGCCTCGGCGCTGCCGGCCGCGGTGCTGATGCGTGCCCGGCATCCGTCGACGAGCCCGAGGGCCTGGGCGTCCTCGACGCTGACCCGCAGGGCGCCGTCGGCGTCGCGTTTGCGCCAGGACGGGTCACGGAAGATGTCGTTGGCGGTGTAGGCGCGCCGCTCCCCCACCGACAGCACGATCGGGAAATCCGGGGTGGTCAACCGGGCCGGATTGCTTTGCAGTGCCGCCAATTCGTCGAGCATCGCGGGGATTTCGAGCGCGATCTTGCGGTCGGCGTGGCTGATCAACGCGAAGTCGTCGTCGTAGTTGTGCACGGTGAACGTCACCCCCGACGGATTGTCCAGGATCGCGTCGAACAGCGCGTTGCCGTCGGGGTGACCGGCCCGGCGCACGGCGCCGGGGTAGCTCATGGCGGTCTTCTGGGCGAGGCCCCACAGGGCGGCGGCACCGCGCAGTCCATCCGGCAGTGTGGGCCCCAGCGTTTCGTAGAGGACATACGGAAGAAGTTGCGCCACAGTCGGATTAGCGATGGCGTTGAGGAACGCCTCGGTATAGGCCTGCCGGCCCCGCTGGGCGGCCTCGTGTAGGGGGCGTAGGTCCGCGTCGTCCACCACACCGAGCGCCCGCACCAGCCGCGACCAGATCTCGGGTTCGGGCAGGGTTCCCGGCAGGGGCTCCATCAGCGGGCGGCGCAGCTGGAAGGTGTTGTGCGGAAACTCCAGGTTGAAGAAGGTGGCTTCCGGTTTCTCGAATTGGGAGGCGGCGGGAAGCACATAGTGCGCGAGCCTGGCCGTCTCGGTCATCGCGACATCGATGACCACCATCAGCTCCAGCGCTTGGAACGCTTCGCGGCAGGCGGCCGAATTCGCCAGCGAGTGAGCGGGATTGCTGCTTTCCACGATCATGGCGCGGAACCGGTCCGGGTGGTCGGTCAAGATTTCCTCGGGCACCACGTTGCTGGGCACCAGCCCGGAGATGATCGGGGCGCCGGTCACCGGGGTGCGGCCGGAGAACTGGCCGAACAGCGGCGCGAACGACGAATGCAGGTGCTGGCCACCCTGTTTCGCGAAGTTGCCGGTGAACACCCAGAGCAGCTTGTTCAGGTAGGAGCACAGCGTGCTGTTCGGCGCCTGCTGGACGCCGAGGTCTTCGAACACCGAGACGCTGGCCGCGGTGCCGATCCGCCGCGCCGCCGCGCGCAGCAGTTCCTCGTCGACACCGCATCGCTGCGCGTAGCCGGACACCGGGACCTCACGCAACGCGGCGCGCACGGCGTCGGCGCCGCGCACGTGCTCGGCGAGAAACGCTTCGTCACAGAGGTTTTCCTGGACGAGGACGGCGGCCAGCGCGGCCAGGCACCATGCGTCGGTGCCGGGCCGCACCCGCAGGTGAAAGTCGGACATCTTGGCGGTGTCGGTGACGACGGGATCGATGACGATCATCGAGCGGTCCGGATCCTTGGCGATCTCGTTGAGCACCACCCTGGCCCGCGGGAAGCTCTGCGACATCCACGGGTTCTTTCCCACGAACACCGCCACCTCGGCGTGCTCGAACTCGCCCCGGGTGTGGCCGCCGTACAACTGCCCGTCGATCCAGGCCTCGCCGGTTTTCTCCTGCGCCAGCGCATTTGACCGGTAGCGCGAGCCCAAGGCCTTGAGGAAGGCGCCGCTGTAGGCCCCACCGAGGTGGTTGCCCTGCCCGCCGCCGCCGTAATAGAAGATCTTGTCTCCGCCGTAGCTGTCACGGATGTGCTTGAAGCCCTCCGCGATCTCCACGATCGCGGTGTCCCAGTCGATTTCCTCGTAGCTGCCGTCGGCGCGGCGGCGCAGCGGAGAGGTCAGCCGGGCGCGGCTGTTCTGATAGTGGTCCAGCTGCAACGCCTTGTTGCAGGTGTAGCCGTGCGACGCCGGATGCGCCTTGTCGCCGCGGATGCGCACCAGCCGGCGATCCTCTACTTGAACGACGATGCCGCAGTTGCATTCGCAGAGGATGCACGCGCTGGATTGCCAGGTCATTGCGGGGTGTCCTTTCCGGCTGCCTGATAGGACGACGTGGCCAGCAGCGACTCGCGCAGCTGGCGATGGACGACGTCGAGGGGCGTCAGGTCGCGTCGGACCCGGGCCAGCACGATCGCACCCTCGAGCGCGGTGGTGGCCAGCAACGCGAGGTCGCCCGCCCGCTCCCGCGGTATGCCGTCGGCGATCAGCCGCGCGGCGATCAGGTCGGTCCAGCGGTCGAAGGCCGCCGCGGCGCGTTCGACGACCGGGCCCATGCGCTCGGCGTCCTGCTCGCCCGCCTCCACGGAGACCGCCACAATCGGGCACCCCGCGCGGAAGTCGGTGTCGAGCAGCTGCCGCCGGTACTTGTCGATCAACGTGTCGATCAGCTGCAGGCCGTCGTCCGCGCCGGCGATGACGGCGGCGACGTGCTCGCCGGCGAAGTCGACCGCCTCGCAGAGCAGCTGCGTGCGCCCGCCGGGGAAGTAGTGGTAGGCCGATCCGCGCGGCGCGCCGCTGTGCTCGAGCACATCGGAGATGGCGGTGGCGCGCGCGCCCCGCTCGCGGATCAGCAGCGCAGCGGAGACGACCATCCGCTCGCGTGGACTACGCATAACAGCTCCTCGGACTCACGAGTTATATATGATGCTATACATAACTCGCTCGCCCGCGAAAGCCCGACGCAGCGACGCCATGCCGTCAAGACGCGAAATCGCCCATTTCCTCGTGGAAATGGGCGATTCTGCGTGGCCGAAGGACTAGTTCACCCAGTCGGCGGATCCGTCGTTCTTCTTGTAGTTGCCACCGCTGGAGTTCTTCACGACGATCGGGTCACCCGGACCGAAGTTGTCGAAGAACCACTTCGCGTTACTGGGGCTGATGTTGATGCAGCCGTGGCTGACGTCGCGCTTGCCCTGGTCGTCCACCGACCACGGCGCGCTGTGGACGTAGTCGCCGACGTTGTCGAAGCGGACCGCGTCCTCCACCGTCACCTTGTAGCCGTAGGTCGAGTTGACCGGCACCCCGTAGGTCGAGGAGTCCATCACCACCGACGGCTTCTTGTCCTGCACGTAATAGGTGCCGTTGGGGGTCTGGTGGTTTCCGGACGTCATGCCCATCGACATCGGGAAGGTCTTCTCCACCGTGCCGTTGCGGGTGACGGTCAGCTGGTGGGTGGCGTCGTCGGCCGTGGCCACCAGCGTGTCACCGGTCTGGAAGGTGGAGACGGTGCCGCCGGCGTCGACGGTCACCGCGGTGTGCGCGGGCCAGAAGTTGATCGGGCGCCAGCGCAGCTGGGTCGGGGTCATCCAGTAGAACTTGCCCGGCACCGGCGGGACGGACGAGACGTGCACGGCGCCGATCGCCGCGTCGGCGTTCTCGACCGTTCCGGGGAAGTTGATGATGATCGGCTGGGCCACACCCACGGTCGAGCCACCCTTGGG
>DASTKA010000065.1:0-2687 GCA_035716165.1 Mycobacterium sp.
CACTGCCGCCAATGCCTTTCGGATGACCTCAGCTGGCGCCAAGGCGGCGGCCGCGGCGAAATCTACAGCTGGACGGTCGTATACCGGCCCGTGACAGCGGAATTCGAACCACCTTACGCACCGGCGATCGTCACCATGGACGAGGGCTATCAGATGCTGACCAATGTCGTCGGTGTGCCACCGGAGGCCCTGGTAGTCGGCATGCGGGTGCGGGTGCAGTTTTACGAAACTGGGCCCGACGTCACGCTCCCGTACTTCACCGGCATGGAATCAGACAGCTCGTGAGCCCGAGAACCAGCAACGGCCTGCCGGTCACCGCCTACCTGGTCCTGGGGGTACTGGCGGCCAACGACGAGCAACTCACGGCCGGCGAGATCAAGATGCGCGCCGAATTGTCGGTCGGCCACTTCTATTGGTCTCCCTCGGTCAGTCATGTGCGCCGAGAACTGACCCGTCTGTTGCAGCGGGGCATGGTCGGCGAGACCGGCGCACAGTCCGGCAAGCGGGCCATCACCTTGTACGAGACCACCGATGCCGGCCTCGACGCACTGCGCCGCTGGGTTCAGCACTTCCCGGGTCCGGACCGCGTGGTCATCAAACACCCCGTCATCCTCAAGACGTGGCTGGCGCGCGGCCAGGATCCCGAACGCGTCCTCGACACTTTGGAGCGACATCTCGACGCGACACGGGCCCGCCTGGACGAGGCGCTGTGGTCGCGGCAGCGGTCGGTCGAACTCGGCATCACCGAGGACCCCGAGCAGCGGTACTCTTTCGCCGTTCTGGACTACGCCATCCGAGGACTGTACGCGGAGATCTCCAACATCTCCCAGCTGCGCGACGAGATCGCCGGCGGCACAACCCGAGACCCGGTCAAACGGGTGCGACGGTCGAAGGGTCAGATCCGGCGCCGCGTACCGAGGAGTCCGGGGTAGCAACGTAGGCGGTGCCCCGGGGTTCGCGCTCCCACAGCACCTCTCCCGCCCCGATGTCCGTTCCCTGAGCGATCAACTGGCGCTTGAGCACCTTGTGCGTCGCCGTGCTGGGCAGGTCGGCCGCGATGCGGACGTAGCGCGGGCGGGCCTTGGGGGACAGGTCGGGCTGCGCGTCCAGAAACGCTTCGAATTCGGCCGCAGCGAGGGTGTGGCCATCGTTGAGGACGATCGCGGCCATCACCTGGTCGCCGACGTGGCCATCCGCCACGGCATACACGGCGACTCGGTTGATCGCGTTGTGGCGCAACAGGATTCGCTCGATCGGTGCCGCGGCCAGGTTCTCGCCGTCCACCCGCATCCAGTCGGCCGTGCGGCCCGCCAGGTAAATCCAACCGTCGGCATCGCGGTAGGCCAGGTCCCCGGACCAGTACATGCCGTGGCGCATGCGTTCGGCGTTGGCGTCCGGGTCGTTGTAGTAGCCGGTGAAGAAACCCGAGCCGGCGGTGTTGACCAACTCGCCCACCGCTTCGTCGGCGTTGACCAGCGCACCGTCGGCGTCGAACCGGGCGACCGCGCACTCGGTGACGGTGTCGCTGTTGTAGATCGCGATCCCATCCATGCCCTTGCCGATCGAACCCTTGGGAGTGCCTTCTTCGCGAATGATGATGACGGCGTTCTCGGTTGACCCGAAGCCGTCCTCGACCTGCACACCGAAGCGCCGGCTGAACTCGTCGATGTCCTTGTCGTTGGCCTCGTTACCGAAGGCGACCCGCAGCGGATTCTCGGCGTCGTCGTCGCGTTCCGCCGTGGCGAGAATGTAGGCCAGCGGCTTCCCGACGTAGTTCATGTAGGTGGCGCCGTAGCGGCGGATGTCGTCGAGGAAACTGCGCGCCGAGAACTTCGCCGGCACCATGGCGGCACCTGAGCACACCGCGGGCGCCCATCCGGCCACGACCGCGTTGGAGTGAAACAGCGGCATCGAGACGTAGCAGGTGTCGTGCTCGGTGAGGGCGAAGCGCTGGACCAGGTTGAGACCGGCGAACGTTGCCATGAGGTGTGATACCTGCACCGCCTTGGGATTTCCGCTCGTCCCCGAGGTGAAGATCATCATGAAGGCGTCCATAGGGGTGACCTCGCGGTGAGGTTTCAGCTGCCCTGCGGCGTCGAGGAATTCGCTCCATTGCGGTGTCGAGGAGTCGAGGATCTGGGTGGCCCCGAGATCCAAGCCCTCCAGCAGCGGCCGGTGTTCGGCGTCGGTGACTACGAACTGACAGTCCGCGCGCCGCACATCGGCGGCCAGCGATTCACCGCGCCGGGTGGTGTTCAGGCCGCACAGGACGTAGCCACCGAGCCCGGCCGCCGCCATCTGGCTGACCATCTCGGGGGTGTTTCCCAGCAGGGCGCCGATGTGCATCGGGCGTTCCGGATCCGCGGCGGCCAGCAGAGCGGCGGCGCGCGCCGTCGCTCCCGCCAGATACTGACGCCAAGTCCATTGCGAGTCGAGGTATTTCACCGCGATCGACTGATCCGACAGGCGCTTGCGCAGCAGCGCTTGGATCGTGTCGTCAGCCATCGGTCCGATTCACCTTCACTCTCCTACGAGACGAGACGGTCCGTCTTATAGTAGCGGGTTGCCCAGCGCCGAGTACCGGCGCCTGCAGGCCGTGCACCGCCGTGTTGTGGAAGTCTTCATGCCCATTTCGCCCAGGATTCCCGATCGGGGGCCGCGTGTATAGCCGTTCCGTTCGCATTCGA
>DASTKA010000066.1:0-3707 GCA_035716165.1 Mycobacterium sp.
GTGTTGCGCGAGTACGCGCTGCTCGCCGACGGCGAGCGGGGCGCTTTGATCGGGCCGCAGGGCGATATCGCGTGGATGTGCGCGCCGCACTGGGATTCCGACGCCGTCTTCTCCAATCTCATTGGCGGCGGCGGGGTTTACGCCATCACCCCGACCGACGTCCGGCACGTGTGGGGCGGATATTACGAGCCGGGCAGCCTGATCTGGCGCAACCGCTGGATCACCCGGGACGGCACCGTGGAATGCCGTGAGGCACTGGCTTTCCCGGGCGACCGGGACCGGGTGGTGCTGCTCCGGCGCCTCACGGTGTGCCGCGGGGCGGCGCGCGTGCGGGTGCTGCTGGCGCCGGGCGCGGGATTCGGCAAGCACGGCCTCGGCCAGCCCACCGTCGACGGCGGGGCGTGGAGCGGCCGGTCAGGACGGCTGCGCTGGCGTTGGCTGCCCGGCTGCGACGCCCGCACCATCAAAGCCGCGCGCGACAAAAGCGAGCTGCTCACCTGTGAGATCACCCTGGAGGAAGGCCAACATCACGATCTGGTGCTGGAATTGTCCGAACGCGCACTCCCCGACCACCCGCCGGACCCCGACCTCGCCTGGGACGCCACCGTGGCCGCCTGGCAGCGCAGCGTGCCCCGGCTGAACTGCACCATCGCGTCCCGCGACGGACGTCACTCCTACGCCGTCCTGCGGGGGCTGACCAGCAGTGGGGGCGGCATGGTGGCCGCGGCCACCATGAGCCTGCCCGAACGCGCACACACCAACCAGAACTACGACTACCGCTACGCCTGGATTCGCGACCAGGTGTACGCCGGCATGGCCGCCGCCGCCGTGGGCCCGACCGAACTTCTGGACCGGGCGGTGGAATTCGTCGGCTCCCGGCTGCTCGAGCACGGCCCGAACCTCAAACCCGCCTACACCGTCACCGGGGGCGCGGTGCCCTGCGAAGAAACGCTCGACCTGCCCGGCTATCCCGGTGGCGCCGACAAGGTCGGCAACTGGGTCAATCAGCAATTCCAGCTCGATGTCTTCGGCGAGGCGCTGCAGCTGCTGGCCAAGGCGGGAGCGGCCGACCGGCTCGATGCCGAGGGGTGGCGTGCGGTGCAGACCGCCATCGGGGCTATCGAAAAGCGTTGGCGCGAACCGGATGCCGGGGTGTGGGAAATCGACGACGAGCACTGGACCCAGTCCCGGCTGGCCTGCGTGGCGGGGCTGCGCGCCATCGCCAAGCTGGCCGGAGCAGGTCCCGAGGTGGCCGCCTGCGCATCGCTGGCCGACGCGATCCTGGCCGACACCGCGTCGAGCAGCCTGCACCCGCACGGCTACTGGCAACGCAGCCCGCGGCTGACGGGGGTCGACGCGTCGCTGCTGCTGCCGCCGGTGCGCGGCGCCGTACCGGTCGACGACCCCCGCACCCGGACCACACTGGAGGCCGTTCGCCGCGAACTCACCGAGGACGGGTTCGTCTACCGCTTCCGGCACGACGAGCGCGAACTCGGCGACGCCGAGGGTGCGTTTTTGCTCTGCGGGTTCATGATGGCGCTGGCCGAAGACCAACAGGGCCACGGTAATTGCGCGATGCGCTGGTTCGAACGCAACCGCGCCGCCTGTGGCCCGCCGGGGTTGTTCTGCGAGGAGTACGACGTTCGGCAGCGCCAGCTCCGCGGCAACCTGCCCCAGGCCTTCGCACACGCCCTGATGCTCGAATGCACGGCCACCCTTACCGACGACACCGATCACGAGTGATTTCTCCGACCGAGCGAAAGGCAGTTCTGCGATGACACAAACAGTGGTGATCACCGGAGCCAGCGCCGGCATCGGCCGCGCCACCGCCCAACAATTCGGGCGACGCGGCGCCAACGTCGCCCTGCTCGCGCGCGGTGCCGCCGGGCTTGACGGCGCCGCCCGCGACGTCGAAGCCGGCGGCGGCAAGGCGCTGGCGATCCCGACCGATGTGGCCGATCACTCGGCCGTCGTCGCCGCCGCCGACGAGGCCGAAACCGCCTTCGGTCCCATCGACGTCTGGGTCAACGTCGCGTTCACGTCGGTTTTCGCGCCGTTCAGCGAGATCAGCGCCGAGGAGTTCAAACGCGTGACCGAGGTGTCCTACCTCGGGTACGTGCACGGCACCATGGCGGCGCTGGCCAAGATGCGTCCCCGCAACCGTGGCACCATCGTGCAGGTCGGTTCGGCGCTCAGCCAGCGGTCGATTCCGTTGCAGTCGGCCTACTGCGGCGCCAAACACGCCATCAACGGGTTCACCGAATCGATACGCTGCGAGCTGTTCCACGAGGGCTCGAAGGTGCGGATCACCGTCGTCCAGATGCCCGCGGTCAACACCCCGCAATTCTCCTGGGTGCTGTCCCGGCTCCCCCGCCATCCCCAGCCGGTGCCGCCGATCTACCAGCCGGAGGTGGCCGCCCGCGGCGTGCTGTATGCCGCCGATCATCCAGGGCGCAAACAATATTGGGTCGGCGACTCCACCATGGTGACGCTGCTGGGGCAGAAGTTCGTCGCGCCGCTGCTGGACCGCTACCTCGGCCGCACCGGGTACGACTCCCAGCAGACCAAGGAGCACGTCAGCCGCGACCGGCCCAACAACCTCTGGAAGCCGCTGGACTCCGAGCCGGGCACCGACCACGGCCCCCACGGGCAGTTCGACGACAAGTCGCACACCCACAGCCCGGAAGTGTGGGCTTCACAGCACCCCGTCGTCAGCGGCGCCGGCGCCCTGGGCGCCGCCGGGGTGGGAGCCTGGCTCGCGGCGCGGGCGGGCCGCCGGTGGGCACGATGACCCCCGACGCGCGGATCAAGGAGGTCACCGCTCAGGTCTACGAAATCCCCACGGACGCACCGGAAGCCGACGGCACCCTGTCCTGGTCGTCAACCACCCTGGTGCTGGCCGAGGTTGGGGCCGGCGGCCAACGCGGAATCGGCTACACCTACGCCGACGGGGCGTGCGCCGAGCTGATCGGCGGCAAGCTTGCCGACGCGCTCACCGGACACAGCGCCGTGGACATCCCGGCGCGGTGGGGGTCGATGGTCAGGGCGATGCGCAACAACGGGCGGCCCGGGTTGGCCTCGTGCGCGATCTCGGCGGTCGACACCGCGCTGTGGGACCTCAAGGGCAAGCTGCAGGAGCTACCGGTATGCCGGTTGCTCGGCATGGCGCACCCCGAAGTGCCGATCTACGGCAGCGGCGGCTTCACCACCTACGACGAGCGCACCACCCGCGCCCAACTCGAACGCTGGGTCGATGAGTGGAAGATCCCGCGGGTCAAAATCAAGATCGGCGAATCGTGGGGCT
Source organism: Mycobacterium sp. (assembly GCA_035716165.1). GTDB lineage: Bacteria > Actinomycetota > Actinomycetes > Mycobacteriales > Mycobacteriaceae > Mycobacterium. The sequence goes on from DASTKA010000066.1 coordinate 3,305, forward strand.
CCGACGTGAGCCGAGATCTCGATCGGATTGCGTTGGCGCGCAAAGTGATCGGACCCGAAACCGAGCTGTATGTCGACGCCAACGGCGGCTACCGCCGCAAGCAGGCGATCCGGGTGGCCCACGCCATGGCCGACCACGATGTCAGCTGGTTCGAAGAACCCGTCTCGTCCGACGACCTGGCCGGGCTACGGGAAGTGCGCGACCAGGTGACCCCGGACGTCACCGCCGGTGAATACGGCTATGACCTGGCCTACTTCAACCGGATGCTCGCCGCCGACGCGGTCGACTGCCTGCAGATCGACGTCACGCGCTGCGGGGGCATCACCGACTGGGTGCGCGCCGCGGCCGTGGCCGCCTCCTACAACGTGGACGTCTCGGGGCACTGCGCTCCCAACCTGCACGC
>DASTKA010000067.1:0-4567 GCA_035716165.1 Mycobacterium sp.
GTGGGCATCGTGAAATTGGTGTCCACGGTGAGCCGGATGTGTCCTGCCGTGACGGCGGGGCTGGGCTGCTTGGGCGCGTCCACCCCGAGCAGGTTGGCCAGCTTGAGCGCATCGTCCTGCGCGCCCGCGCCGTACTCCACCGTGGTGGCGGTCGGGTCGCCGGATTCGCGGTCGCGCACCTGGCCCGGGGTGTAGCCCTTCTTTTTCAGCGCCCGCGACACCTCGCTGGCGAGACCGTTCATGGCGCCGGAGTTGACCACGTCGACGACCGTGGACGGATCGGGTTTCACGGCGGTGGTGGTCGGCGCGGTCGTCGAAGTGTCGACGCCGATCGCCGCGGCCACCTCGGACTTGATCGCCGCCGGGTCGACGATGTTGACGTCCTGGCCGTCGATGTTGTCGTAGCGCACCACCGGCAGCGTCCGGAACTCGACGTTGCCGCCGGCCAGCCCGCCGAGCCGTTGGATCATGTCCTCGTCCCAGCCCGCCGAGAGCACCACGTCCTTGCGCGCCACCGCCATCAGGTTCTTGAGCTTGTCGATGTTGGTGAAGGTGCCCGCGGCCTGCAACTCCTGCATGACCGACGAGATGAAGGCCTGTTGCCGGTGCGTGCGGTCCAGATCGCCGTTTTCCAATCCGTGCCGTTGCCTGACGAACGACAGCGCCTCGGACGCGTCCAACCGCTGTCGCCCGGCCGGGAAGTCGGCGCCCGAATACTCGTCGTAGACGGGGTGATTGAGGCAGACGTCAACGCCGCCGAGGGTCTGCGCCAGATCGAAGAAGCCGGCCAGATTGACTTCGGCGAAGTAGTCGATGGGGACGCCGGTCAGGTTTCGCACCGCGCGCAGCGTCGCCGCCCGGCCGGCCTCGCGGCCCTTGGTTTCGAGCTCCTTTTGCGTGCTGTCGCCCTGCTTGGCCAGCTTTTGGGCGACGTACTGCTTGGTCAGCCCGTAGGCCTCCTTGATCTTGATGTGGTTGTACCCCGGGACCCCGGTGAAAGGCACCCAGTCGTCGCGCGGGATCGAGAAGGCGACGACCCTGTTGTCGGCGCTGACGTGCACCAGGATCATCGTGTTGGTGTTGTAGCCACCGTCGTCGGAATCGCCGGCGTGCAGATTCTTCAGGATCGAGTTGGGCAGGTCGTTGCCGTCCTGATCTTTGCGTGAGTCCAGCCCGATCAGCAGGATGTTCATGTCGTCGCCACTGGACCGCGGGTCGTCGGGCTGCAGGGCGTTCGACACGGTGATGCCGCCCAGCGCACCGTGCGCCACGTAGTAACCCGCCCCGGTGAGGCCCACGGCCGCCACGGAGACGAGCGCGCCCAGGGTGCGCGTCAGCCCCTTGCGGAATCGGGAGGGTTGACGAACGGCTCGATGACGGCGATGCGCGCCGCCCGAGCGGGCCATCACAAACCTCTGCCCACGCCCAGCACATCACCAGGCACCGCAACGGTGCCCTGCGGCGATGTCGCTTCAAGCATGGTGACAAGTATGCGTTAGCTTGCTGTGAAGCCCCCAATCGAGAGCACCCGTCACACGATGGGCACAACCCCGGGCGTGGGCCCGACCAGGCGCGATTCGTGCCTCTCGCGCCCGCTCTACCTGCACGTTTTGCCGGGCCTCGGCGGCGGTGGTCTCCGGAAGGTCTCGGGGCGGCCACGTCGCCGCCCGGATAGAGCCGAACCTGTTACCGAGTGGATACGACCCGGAGGTACCTGATCGGACCGATGCGGCCAGCAAACCCCCGCCGTCAACTATTGGGCTTTGACCACTTCCTCACCCGAGGTGTAAAAGAGCGTGATGTTGGTGCCCGAGACGATTTCCGCAAGGTAGACGCCGACGCGGCGGATCCCACGGGCGGCCCGCACGGCGCAGTAGGGTTCTTCAGCTGTGGCCACCACCGCAAACCGGCAAGACGCATCCCCGGCGCACACCCGGGTCGAGGTACTCGGCAACATCGGGCCCAACTGGTTCGCCTCGGTGATGGGCACCGGGATCGTCGCGACCGCCGGCGCCGCCCTGCCCGTCCACGTCGTGGGCTTGCGGGCGTTCGCGCAAGTGGTCTGGGTGATCGCGGCCGCGCTGCTGGTGGCGCTCATCGCGGTGGTGGGTGGCCACTGGCTGCGCCACCCGACCGTGGCCCGCACCCACGCCCGCAATCCGCAGATGGCTCACTTCTACGGCGCGGCCCCCATGGCGCTGATGACGGTCGGCGGGGGTGCCGTGCTGGTGGGCAGGGATCTGCTCGGTGAGCGCATCGCCGTCGATCTGGACTGGGTGCTGTGGACCGCCGGCACCCTCGGCGGGCTGTTCACCGCGGTCAGCATTCCGTTTTTGATGTTCACCCAGCATGAAGTCGAGCCCGACGCGGCCTTCGGTGGCTGGTTGATGCCGGTCGTTCCTCCCATGGTGACGGCGGCGACGGGGGCCCTGCTGCTTCCTCATATGGCGGCGGGCAGTGGGCGCACGACCATGCTGTATGGCTGCTACGCGATGTTCGGGTTGTCGCTGTTGGCCTCGCTGAACATCATCGCGATGATCTGGAGCCGCCTGACCCTGTACGGCACCTCGGGTTCCGCGCGGGTGCCCACGTTGTGGATCGTGTTGGGACCGCTTGGCCAATCCGTGACGGCCGCGGGCCTTCTGGGTGCCAACGCGGCACTGGCCGTCGACCCGGAGCTGGCCGAGGACCTGAACGCGTTCGCGATCCTCTACGGGGTGCCGGTGTGGGGATTCGCCGTGCTGTGGATCGCGCTCGCCACCGCGTTGACGGTTCGCACGCTGAGCCGCGGAATGCCGTTCGCGCTGACGTGGTGGAGCCTGACTTTCCCGGTCGGAACGTTCGTCACCGGGACCTCCCAGCTCGCCGCTCATACCCATCTGCCCGCATTCAAGGTGGCGGCGGCCATCGCCTATGCGGGACTGCTGTTCACCTGGTTGCTGGTGACGGTCCGGACGGCGCGGGGCAGCCTGCGCGGCAATCTGCTCAAGGTGGCGCCCAGCACCGCGCCGGTCAAGGCGCATAAGGACTCGGCCCGCGGTTAGGAAATCGTCGTCGCGGTCGATCGGGTATCGCCCTGAGCGTTTGGGGGCCCGGGTACGACGGGTACGCGGCCTTGAGCCGAGCGAAGGACTGAGCATGATCAGTACACGCCTCAGGTCGTTGTCGGCGGAGCGGCCGGAGAATTCAGAGCCCGCACAGCCGGGAACTCCCAGCGAGACGCCGGAGCGGCTCACGCCGACGGAAACACCGGAACGGCTTACGCCGGCAGAACCGCCCGAGCGTTTGACGCCGTCGGACCCACCGGAGCGTCAGGCGCCCGAATAGCGACAGGATTGGAGAGCAGACATGCGCGCCGAGGAAGGCGACGAATCCGTCAAGGACTACGCAGCCGAGGGGCGAGAAACCTTGGGCCGCATCAAGGCTTCGCAGCACGCGGGCGGCCGTCTCGGCGATATCGCACGGCGCTTCGCCAGTCTTTGGCGAGGCCCACGAGGCCCAGAAGATGCGGGGCCTGCCGCGTAAACGATTCAGGTAGAGGCTAATTCGACACCGCGACCGGCGCCGGATGCCGGTGCGCCCAGGGACGCGCCTCTTCGAGTTGTGCGGTCAGCCGGAGCAGTTCGCCGTCGGAGCCGAGCTTGCCGACAAACTGCACGCCCAGCGGAAGTCCGGCATCCGTCCAATGCAGCGGCACACTGATGGCCGGGCGGCCGGTGACGTTGGCCAGCTGCGTATAGGGCACCCACCCCAAACTCTCCTGGATGAGGTCGTCGAGGATTCCGCTGAGCCCCATGAGTTTTCCGGCATGGACCCTGCTGACCAGCCGGGCCACCCGTTGCAGCGCGGCGGACGTCGTTGTGGCACCCACCGCGAGGGGAGGCGTGGCCAGCGTGGGGGTCAAAAAGAAGTCGTAGTTGCCGTGGAACACCGCCAGGGACTGGATGTAGTCGTTCTTGTTCTCCAGCGCGGACATGACGGCCAGCACACCGCCGGACCGCCCGAGTTCGGCGATGGCCAGGGTGTCGGCCTCGAAGTCGTTGTCGCGGGCCCCGGTTCGCTTCTTGATGTCGGCGACTTGCTGATACAGCTGGGCGAAGAAGATTGTGAGGAAGTCGCGCCCTAGCGCGGCATCGTCGTAGGGCGGTGCGACCTCCTCAACCCGATGGCCCAATTCGGTAAGGAGCGCCGCGGCTTTTTCGACCGCGGCCACCGCCTCGCGGTCCGGTCGCGCGTTGATGGCCGAGCGGGCCGAGTATCCGATCTTCAGGATCTCGGGGCGGTGGTTGATCTGTTCGCCGAAGGGCTTGTCCGGCAACGCTGCTCGGTAGGCGGCGCCCGGGTCGGGTCCGACGATCGCGTCGAGCAGCGCGGCGCTGTCGCGCACGGTGCGCGACACCACGCCCTGGGTTGCCATGCCCAGGACGAGTTCGCCGGTCTGCGGGCCGTAGGGCGCCAAGCCCCGGCTGGGCTTGAGGCCGACCAGTCCGTTGCAGGCGGCGGGTATGCGGATGGACCCGCCGCCGTCGTTGGCTCCGGCGGCCGGAACGATGCCCGCCGCCACGGC
>DASTKA010000068.1:0-4340 GCA_035716165.1 Mycobacterium sp.
GCAGGGCGTCGATCACCAAGCCCGGCTCAGGTCGGCGTGCTGCTCGACCCAGGCGTGCATGGCGATGCCGGCGGCGACGCCGGCGTTGATGCTGCGCGTCGAGCCGAACTGCGCGATCGACACCGTCAGCGTCGCGCCCGCGCGGGTGTCGTCGGTGATGCCGGGCCCCTCCTGGCCGAACACCAGCAGGCACTCGCGCGGCAGCGCGGCCTCCTCCAGGCGCGCCGCGCCCGGGACGTTGTCGACGGCGACCACCGTCAGACCGGCTTCGGCGGCGAAGTCGAGCAGCCCGGCGGTGCTGTCGTGGTGGCACAGCCGCTGATAGCGGTCGGTCACCATGGCGCCGCGGCGATTCCAACGCCGCCGCCCCACGATGTGCACGGTGTGCACCGCGAAGGCGTTGGCGGTGCGCACCACCGAACCGATGTTGGCGTCGTGACCGAAGTTCTCGATCGCCACGTGCAGGGGATGCCGACGCCGGTCGATGTCGGCGACGATCGCTTCGCGGGTCCAGTACCGATAGGCGTCGACGACATTGCGAGTGTCGCCCTCGCGCAACAGAACTGGGTCGTACCGCGGGTCGTCGGGCAGCTCGCCCGGCCACGGGCCGACGCCGGCGGGCGGTATCGCCGCCCACTCGGTGGGCCCGGGTCCGCTCATCGCCGCGTCCACACGCCGGCGTGCGTGCCGTCGATGGCCAGCGTCGCGTACAGCAACGCGTCGTTGATCTCGCCCTGGGTGCACAGCGACGCGTTGACATGTACGGCATCCAATGACGCGTCGGGAAGGATCAGCACCGACGACCCGTACGCCGCGCATGCCGGGTTCAATCCCGGGGCGGGCAGGGTCGGCGATGCCAGCAGCATCATCGGTCCGCCGCGCTTGACGGACTCGTCGCGGTAGCGGGCCGCGATCGCGGTGGCTTCCAGCCCGAGCAGCATGTAGCCGTTGCCGGCGAAAGCCCCCGGATCACCCAGCTGCGTCTTGGTCACCGGGGTGCCGTCGGCACGCCAGGCCGACAGGCTGGCGGTTTTGACCGCCAGCCCGCCGCTGTCGTTGGCGTTGGTCGGCAGCAGTCCCACCGGGAAGGCAACCGGGTAGGCCGACGAGCTGTCCGGGATCCGGTCACGCGGCGAGTAGCCGTAGATGCCGCGCACCTGGCTCCGATCCTTCAGCGGCCCAAGGCAAACCGTGCCGGTGAGCCGGTCGCGCGGCGCCGAGAGCGGCGCGGTGACGTCATGCACGCCGGTCTTCGCGCCGTCGCAGCTGCCCAGGCCGGCGGCCTCCATGGGGTGGGCCAGCGCGCCGTAGAGCCCGAAGCGGATGTCCTCGGCTTTGGCGTGCGGATCCTTGGCCGAGGCCGGGCTCGCGTCGACGTCGACAAGCACGTAGTCGCCGTCCCAGCGCAGGTTCGACACCGACATGTTCCAGCCGAGCAGGGCCAGCGATTCGCCGAGCCGCGCCCCCTGCGCGCCGTAGGGACGCACGGGCTGGTTCGTCGACGAGCAGCCGGCAAGACAGGCCACCACGCAAGCGGCAATCGCAAGGAATGTGCGCACGGTGCAGCTGGCCTAGCCCAGCCCCAGATCGGCGAGCCCGAGCACACTTCGGTAGGGCAGCCCCTCGGCCTCGATGGCCTCGGCGGCACCGGTGGCGCGGTCCACCACCGTGGCCACCCCCACCACGTCGCCGCCGGCCTGCTGGACGGCACGCACCGCGGTGAGCGCCGAGTTGCCGGTGGTGCTGGTGTCCTCGACCACCAGCACCCGCTTACCGGAAACCTCGGAACCCTCGATAAGGCGTTGCAGCCCATGGGTTTTCGCCGACTTCCGCACGACGAAGGCGTCGATCGGCCGGCCGGATGCGTGCATGACGGCGGTGGCGACCGGGTCGGCACCCAGGGTCAGGCCGCCGACCACGGCGTAGTCCCAGTCGCTGGTCAGCTCGCGCATCAGCGTGCCGATCAACGCCGAGGCGCGGTGGTGCAGGGTGGCCCGGCGCAGGTCGACGTAGTAGTCGGCCTCCTTGCCGGAGGACAGCGTGACCCGCCCGTGCACCACCGACAGGCGTCGCACCAGCTCCGCCAACTCTTTGCGGTCAGGTCCGGCCACGGCCACTCCCGATTCGTTTGGTGACCGCACGCATCAGGCTCCGCGGCAACAGGCGCTCGCCGGCGATGATCGCCTTGTACTGCAGGCCCGGAATGCTGATCACCTTGCCGCGGGCGACATCGGCCAGGCTCTGGCTGACCACATCGTCGACCTCGAGCCACATGAACGACGGCGACTTGGCCATGTCGATCCCGGCGCGGTCATGGAATTCGGTGCGCACGTATCCCGGGCACACGGCGTGCACGGATACGCCGGTGCCCTGCAGGCCGACGGACAGGCCCTCGCTGAACGAGATCACCCACGCCTTGGACGCCGAATACGTCGACCCGCGCCCGGGCACCAGCCCGGCGACGCTGGCGATGTTGATGACGGTGCCGGCGCCGGCCTCGAGCATGGCCGGCAGGGCCGCGCGGGTCAGGTGCATGACCGCGGTGACGTTGACGTCGAGCTGGGACTGCAGCAGCGCGGGATCGGTGGACCAGAAGTCGCCGGAGGTGCCGAAGCCGGCGTTGTTCACCAGGACGCGCACTCCCCCGGCGGCGATCCGGTCACAGACCCGCTGACGGTCGGCGGGATCGGCCAGGTCGGCGGGCAGGATCTCGACGGTTCCGGAGTGTTCCTGCAGTTCGCTCGAAAGCCTGGTCAAGCGGTCGACGTCGCGCGCGACCAGAACCAGGTCGTAGCCGTCAGCGGCATAGCGTCGCGCGAACCCGGCGCCGATTCCGGACGTAGGCCCGGTGATCAGGGCTACGGGGCGAGGCATGAGCGACATCCTAATGACGGCGGCTGCGCCGGCCGTGTGGCTACCCTCGGGTCGCCGTCAGGGTTGATAGTTGCTGGCCTGATGGCCATTGCGCCCGGAGGGCGGTGGGCGGCGGATGGTCTCCGGGCGCTCATCGGGGCGGGGCTGGTCACGACGCAACGGCTCGGTAGCGCGGCGACCCGCCTGCAGGTCGGGGCCGAGCAGGCCCGCCACATCCTGCTGCGCGCGCCGCGGCGGTAGCTCCGCGCGGCCCGCGGGCGCCAACGGGCGGCTGGGCGCGGCGTTGCGCGGTCCCGACGGCGCCCCGGTCTCCGGCGGGGCCCCCTCGGGCAACGGCGGCAGCACCCGCAGCAGATCGTTGAACTGGCGGACGGTGCGCAGGCCCTCGTCCCACTCCGTGCGGGTGCTGGTGATCGGCAGGGCGACCAGCGTCCAGTTCTGCTCGTTCCACATGATTTCGGCGCTGTCCGGTGCGGTGTGCGCGAAGGTGACCATGCGCCGGTCGCAGGCGCGGCGGGCGGCATCGAGGTTGGTGGAGTACACCATTCGCGGCCCGATCGCGCCCAGCAGCCAAATGTCGCTTTCCCGTGGCTCTTTGAGTCCCTTGAGCCGCAGGTCCACGACGACGTTGGTACCCACCTTGCGGTGCAGCGCGATGACGGTGGCGACCTCTTCGAGGTCGAAGATGTAGACGGCTTCACCGCGGATCTGGCCCAGCACCACGTTCTGGGCGGCCACGTCGCCCACCGTCGACATCACGCCGCGCTTCCAGCGCTTGAGGATGTCGGTCGATTCAGGCTCGTAGTCGAACCCGTGCGAACGCGCCCACGACTTGCGGCGCCTGCTGCGCCCGCGCCGCCGATCGATGTCGACGTACAGCAGCACCCCCGCACCGACAAAGCACAGCGCGGAGAGCGTGAACCAGAGGGGGACCATCCAAAACAGGGTATCTGCTATTGGCCAGGAACATAGAAGGCGACCAGTCACAACCCAGTCACAGGACTCTCACCGACGCGCGCAACGTCGACTCGTCGGGGCGATCCAAGCGAATGCCCGCAACGAGTCGACGTTCGCGCCTGCTAGCCCAGAATCAGCGAGTCGCCGTCGGGGCTGACGTTCACCGGCACGGTGTCGCCGTCGTGCACGTCGCCGGCCAACAACATCTTGGCCAGCTGGTCACCGATGGCCTGCTGCACCAGCCGGCGCAACGGCCGCGCCCCGTAGACCGGGTCGAACCCGCGATGGGCCAGCCACTGCTTGGCCGGCAGCGAAACCTCCAGCGTGAGGCGGCGCTGCGCAAGCCGCTTCTGCAGCTGGGCCAGCTGGATGTCGACGATCTGCACCAGCTCACCGGGCTCGAGGCCGTGGAAGATGATGACGTCGTCGAGCCGGTTGATGAACTCCGGCTTGAACGCCGAGCGCACCGCGGCCATCACCTGCTCCTCGCTGCCGCCCGATCCCAGGTT
>DASTKA010000069.1:0-2025 GCA_035716165.1 Mycobacterium sp.
TCGTGACCGGTGGTGGCGCCTATCACGCGCTCGTCGGCACGGTGCTGCAAGGATTGGTATGTGCCGTGATCTCGATCCCGCTCGGGCTGATGGTCGCGATTTATCTGGTCGAGTACGGCGGTACCGCGCTGAGCAGATTGGCCTCGTTCATGGTGGACATCCTGAGTGGTGTGCCGTCGATCGTCGCGGCGCTGTTCATCTACGCGTTGTGCGTGGCGACGCTGGGACTTTCGCGGTCGGTGTTCGCGGTGTCGCTGGCGCTGGTGCTGCTGATGCTCCCGGTGATCGTGCGCGCCACCGAGGAGATGCTGCGGATCGTCCCGGTGGATCTTCGTGAGGCCAGCTACGCGCTGGGCATCACCAAGTGGAAAACCATTGCCCGGGTGGTCATCCCCACCGGACTGTCCGGCATCGTCACCGGAATACTGTTGGCGATGGCCAGAGTGATGGGGGAGACGGCGCCGCTGCTGATCTTGGTCGGGTATGCACAATCGATGAACTTCGACATCTTCAGGGGGTTCATGGGGACGCTGCCCGGCATGATGTTCAATCAGACCTCGGCGGGCGCGAGCCTCAACCCCATCCCCACGGATCGGTTGTGGGGTGCCGCGTTGACCCTCATCCTGGTGATCGCCACCATCAACGTCGTGGCCCGGGTGATAGCGAAATTCCTGGGCGCCAGGAAGTAATAGGTAGGAGCACTAAGTGGCCAAACGGTTGGACCTCAAAGCCGTCAACATCTACTACGGATCGTTTCATGCGGTCTCGGATGTGACGCTGTCGGTTCTGCCCCGCAGCGTGACCGCGTTCATCGGCCCATCGGGGTGCGGCAAAACGACGGTGTTGCGCACGCTCAACCGCATGCACGAGGTCGTGCCCGGCGGACGGGTCGAGGGCAGCGTGCTCCTCGACGATGAAGACATCTACGGCGCCGGCGTCGACCCGGTCGGCGTGCGGCGCGCCATCGGGATGGTGTTCCAGCGGCCGAACCCGTTCCCCGCCATGTCAATACGCGACAACGTTGTGGCCGGGTTGAAGCTGCAAGGGGTGCGCAACCGCAAGGTGCTCGACGAGACGGCCGAGTATTCGCTGCGCGGAGCGAATCTGTGGGATGAGGTCAAGAGCCGGTTGGACAGGCCCGGCGGCGGATTGTCCGGCGGGCAGCAACAGCGCCTGTGCATCGCGCGGGCCATCGCCGTGCAGCCCGATGTGCTGCTGATGGACGAGCCATGTTCAGCGCTGGACCCGATCTCGACGATGGCCATCGAAGAGCTGATCAGCGAACTGAAACAGGACTACACCATCGTCATCGTCACCCACAACATGCAGCAGGCGGCCCGCGTGAGCGACTACACGGCGTTCTTCAACCTGGAAGCCGTCGGAAAACCGGGACGGCTCATCGAGGTCGACGACACGGAGAAGATCTTTTCCAACCCGAGCCAGAAGGCCACCGAGGACTACATTTCGGGCCGCTTCGGCTAGCTGTTCTGACTCGGCGTTTCGCCTACTGCGACGCGGATCTCGCTTCTTCCTCGGGCAGTCGGCCGGTCGCCTGGAAGATGACCCGTCGGGCTACCTCGACGGCGTGGTCGGCGAAGCGCTCGTAGAACCGGCCGAGCAAAGTCACGTCGACGGCCGCCGCGACGCCGTGCTTCCATTCGCGGTCCATCAGCACCGAGAACAGATGCCGGTGCAGATCGTCCATGGCGTCGTCTTCTTCGCGGATCCGCGCGGCCTTCTCCGGGTCGCGGGACAACACCACCTCTTGGGCGCTGTTTCCCAATTCGACTGCGATGCTGCCCATTTCGGCGAAATAGCCGTTGACCTCTTCGGGCAATGCGTGTTGAGGATGCCGCCGTCGGGCGATCTTGGCGACGTGCAGCGCCAACGCACCCATCCGGTCGATGTCTGCGACCATCTGGATGGCACTCACAATGGCCCTCAGATCACCGGCCACCGGTGCCTGTAATGCCAGGAGTACGAAGGCGCTTTCTTCGGCGCGTGCGCTCAGCACGGCAATGGCTT
>DASTKA010000070.1:0-4815 GCA_035716165.1 Mycobacterium sp.
CTCGTCAGCTTCACGCGGGCGACCTTCCGAAGCGCCGAGTTCGGCTTCTTCGGGGTGGTGGTGTACACGCGGGTGCATACGCCACGGCGCTGCGGGCTGCCCTTCAGGGCCGCGGTCTTGACCTTGGCGACCTTGTCGCGGCGACCCTTGCGGACCAGCTGCTGAATGGTTGGCATCTACCGGCTTTCTGTGTTCGTGTTCGGCATACTTGTAGCGTTTTCAAGTCTGTGTACTGCAGTTATGTCCGTCCGCGTCACCCCGCGTCCGGGTGTGTCGCATGCGCTGCGCACCGGACTTGGCCCGATGCTTCGTGGACACGCGAATTCGCCCGGCATCCACTCCCTTACGGTTAGGCGCCGTAAGCCGCCAGGCACGAGGGACCACAATACCCGCCGCCGGTCACGCTGGTCAAAGCGACGGCGGCGCCACCAATCGACTAGCCGGGGGCGCCGTCGGCGGCGGTGCGCCTCTCCAGACCGGCCGCCAATCGCAGCACCATATCGGAGAACAACACGTCGGTGTCGATCTCGTCCATCACACCGGTCATCTCCAGCAATACGAAGCCGTGCATCGCGGACCAGAACTCGATTGCCGCGTGGAACGCCGCCTCGCCGTCCAGACCATAGGAAGACAGCACGGCGATCACCGGTGCGGCCGCCCCGCGGGTCGCGGCCGTGTATTCGGGATCGTCACCGCCCAGCGGCATCCGGGTGAACGCCGAGTAGCGGCCCGGGTGGTGGTGGGCATAGCTGCGGTAGGCGCCCGCCATCACCAGCACCGCGTCGTCGCGGGCGCGGCCCTCGCCGACCCGGTTGAGCATCGTGATGATGTCGTCGATCACGCGAATCCGCACCGCGCGGCGCAGGTCTTCCAGGCTGTCCACGTGGTTGTACAGCGACGGACCCTTGGTGCCCAACTGCATCGCCAGCGCATTGATGGTCAGCGCGTCCCAGCCCTCGCGATCCAGGAACGTCAGGGCGCCGTCGATGATCCCGTCCCGACTCAGCTTGGCCGGACGGGAGGCGGGCCGTCCCGCGCGTTGGCGCCCGGGCGCCGACGGCGGATCCGGTGGAGCTGCCATTGGCGGTCGCCCTTCGATTGCATGACGGGTTGCGGTTAACTAATGACTCTAGTTGACGGGCGTTCCGAGATTGATCTCCCTGGCGGGTGCCCGGCAAAGGAAACAAACTCTGCCACCGGACGGGCAAATGCACGTAATGTCATCCTTGCTCGTTTCGAGCAGACGACCCGTCCAAAAGGGGGGCCCGCAGTGAGGTGGACGACTGTCGCAGGGTCGCTGGCCGCCTGTGTCATCGCCGTCGTCGCGGGCGCCGCCGCCCCGCCGCGCATCGCGCAGGCCAAAAACGGCGACACCCACATCGTCGGGCAGGGCCTCGAGCAGACGATCGACTGCAACGACGCCACGCTCATGGTCAACGGCACCGGCAACAACGTCACCGCGCTGGGCAACTGCTACGCCGTAACGGTGATGGGTTCGTCGAACACCGTCGTCGCCGACTCGGTTTCGCACGACATCACCGTGTACGGCTACAACCAGACGGTGTTCTACAAGGGCGGCCAGCCCGCGCTGTGGGACCGCGGCCGCGAGCTGGGCATGACCAACCGGTTGCAGCAGGTGCCGGGTTAAACCTTTGCAGCACAACACCATCCGATGAAGAATCGAGGAAGCATGCCCGCCTACATCCGTGACCGTTCGCTGCGCTTGGCCGTGCTCGCCGTGACGCCGGCCGCCGCGGCACTGGTCCTGGCCGGCTGCAGTTCGACGGCCAACCCGCCGGGCGGCACTACGACCACCACCACGAAGAGCAGCGCGACGACCAGTGCCGGCGCCGCTCCGACGACGGAATCGAGTTCAGCGAGCACCACCGCGTCCATCGAGATCGGGAACACGATCAACTACGGATCGATGGGCACCACCACCACGCTGGACTGCGCCAGCGGCAAGTCGCTGAACGTGGGCGGCTCGGACAACACGCTGACCGTCACCGGCAACTGCGCGAACGTGACCGTCCTCGGCACGAACAACAAGATCACCTTCGACAAGATCGACACGCGCATCAGGGTGGCGGGATCGAACAACACCATCACCTACAAGGACGGCGATCCGAAGGTCGAGAACATGGGCTCGACCAACACGATCAACAAGGGCTGATCGGCGGCCGATCAACTCGCGGAAGCGCCGTGCCGTCCGGCGCCGGCCGCGAAACGCCCGGCTCCTTCGTTCGCCTCCGCGGCCACCCGGGAGATGCTCGCGAATTCGAAGTCGAGCGCGTTGGATTCCGTTGTCCCCCATTGATGTAACGCCGAGAGCCGGTCCGAGCGCAGACACTGCTGCGGCAGCGCGGCCAGTTGCGCCGCCAATTCCTCGGCGGCCGGGCGCGCTTGGCCTTTGGGGACAACGCGATTCGCCAATCCGATGGCCTGGGCTTCGTCGGCGGCCACGGCGCGGCCGGTGAGGATCATGTCCATCGCGCGGCTGTGGCCGATCAGCCGGGGCAGCCGCACGGTGCCCCCGTCGATGAGCGGAACTCCCCAGCGCCGGCAGAACACGCCGAACACGGCGTCCTGTTCGGCCACTCGCAGATCACACCAGAGGGCGAGCTCCAGTCCCCCGGCAACGGCATAGCCGCTGACCGCGGCGATGACCGGTTTGGACAGCACCATCCGCGTCGGGCCCATCGGGCCGGGGCCGGTGCGGTGCACGGCGTTGGCGTCGGGGGTGCCGAAGGCCTTCAAATCGGCTCCGGCGCAGAATGTTCCGCCCTCGCCCCACAGCACGGCCACCGATGCCGTGTCGTCGCGGTCGAACTCCTCGAAGGCCGCGTATAGCGCGGCGGCCGTCGGGCCGTTGACCGCGTTGCGCGCCCCCGGCCGGTCGATGATCACCGTCGTCACCGGGCCGTTGCGCTCGACCCGCACCGGATCAGTCATGTCGCCTCCGCAAATAGTGGTTCGCGCCGCTTGAGCAGCTCAGCGGCGAAGTCGTGGTAAGCCGCCCGCAATCGGGCGCCGGGCCAGTCGGCCGGCAGCAGCTCGTCGGGCAGCACCGGGTCGGTGAGCAGGTGGCGCACCGTCGCAGCGGCCACCACGAAACGGCCGGGAACGTCTGGCGCGGCGGCCATTTCGTCGAGCAGCTCATGACCGGTCTGTGCCCAGGCGGGCAGGTCCCACAGCTGCGCGGCCAGCTCGACCGGGTCGTCGTCGCGCGCCCGCAGGATCCGGGCCTGGGCCGTGAGCTCGGGACCCGGCTCTGCGTCGATGTTGTCGGGGCGCATCCACACCCCTTCCCGAAGCTCACCGAAGCGTTTGTCGTGCAAGGTGGTTCGCAGCGCCGCACGGGTGCGCGCGTCCTTTCCCACGCTGGTCACGACGAGCGTGACCCACTCCCCGCTCCAGGTTCGCACCCGCGGGTCGATGGCATCGTCCTGGCGTCGTTGGCGGGCCAGCAGGCGATCGGAGAGCCGATAGCCGTCGGCGGAGCGGATCAGGTCACCGGCACCGACCATCCGGGTCAGCGCCACCCGCAGCGTCGACTCCTTGATGCCGAAATCCGAAGTGAGCCTGACCAATTCGTTTGCCCGGGCGTGGGCGGGGTGGGCGCCGAGCAGAACACTGAGCACCACCGACCGCGCTGTCAGGTCCGGCATGGCTACACTCCGGACGCGCGGCGGCCGTGGTCGCCGAAGGGTTCGTCGCGGTGCCGTACCGCCTCGCGGAAGCCGTGCTCGACCGCGTCGGCGACGAAGGCGTGGCCCTCGGGCGTGTGCCGGGCGACGCCGTCGAACACCGTGCTGACCATCCGGCTGGTCGCCACGCCCTGTTGCAGCAGAGCGGAATTCAGCGCGAGTTTGACCATGATCAGCTGGTTGACCGGCACCGCGGCGATCCGCTCGACGAGCCGCTCGGTGCGCTCGTCGAGGTCGGCCGCATCCGGCGCCTCGACCGCCCATCCCCACTCGGCGGCCTGCGCGCCCGTGATGCAATCTCCGGTGAACAACAGCCTTTTCGCGCGCGCGTCACCGAGGCGGTGCGCCCACAGGCCGGCCGCGGGGACACCCCACACCCTGGTCGGCGGGTAGCCGATCTTGGCGTCGGCGGCGGCGATCACCTGGTCGGCGTGCAGCGCGATGTCGGTGCCGCCGGCCACGCAGTAGCCGTGGATCTTGACCACCGTCGGCTTGTCGGCGTGCATGAGGCTGGAGAAGCCCCGCACGAAGCGGCTCATCATCTGGTAGTCGATCATCGGGTCCCACGGCTGATCCGCCACATGGTTGACCGCCTGGGTCTTTCCGTCCAGCACGGTGCCCGCGTACGCGCCGGTGCCGCCCGCCGAGCCGGTGCGATCGGCATAGGCACTCAAATCGAAACCCGCGCAGAAGCCCTCGCCCCGACCGGACACCAGGATCACGTGGACGTTGGGGTCGAGGTCGGCGCGCTCCACCAGCGCCGAGAGTTCCAGCGGGGTGTCGGCGACGATCGCGTTGCCCTTGTCCGGCCGGTTGAACGTGATTCGCGCAACCCGGTCGGTGACCTCATAGGTCATCGTCTTGAGGTTGTCGAAGTCGACCGGCCTGATCGCGTGCGTCATCCCTTGACCAGAGCACGCTCGAGAATAGGCGCCAGATCCAGACCGTCGGGCATGGTGCCGAACGCACCACCCCACCGGCGGTCGAGCCGGGTCGTCAGGAAGGCCTCGGCGACGGCCGGGTGGCCGTGGCGCACCAGCAGCGAGCCCTGCAGCGCCAGGCAGATGTCCTCGGCGACCTTGCGGCCGCGGTACTGGATGGTCTCCAG
>DASTKA010000071.1:0-5022 GCA_035716165.1 Mycobacterium sp.
CGCGTCGCTGCAGGCCACCGCCCAGGCCACCCAGACCACCTTCGATCTGGGCAAGCAATTCCTCGGCGGGCTCGGGATCAATCTCGGCGGCAACGACGCACCGACCGCCGCCACGCCCGCCAACCCCGGCGGCAAGATCCCGCGGGTCTACGGCCGGCAGGCCATCGAGTACGTGATCAAGCGAATGGGGTCGCAGATGGGCGTGCCCTACTCATGGGGCGGCGGCTCGCTGGACGGGCCCAGCAAGGGCGTCGGCGACGGCGCCAACATCAACGGCTTCGACTGTTCGGGCCTGATGCGCTACGGCTTCGCGGGGGTCGGCGTGCTGATCCCGCGGTTCTCCGGTGACCAGTACAACGCCGGGCGCCACATCCCGCAGGATCAGGCCAGGCGCGGCGACCTGATCTTCTACGGCCCGGGCGGCAGCCAACACGTCACCATGTATCTGGGCAACGGGCAGATGCTGGAGGCGTCGGGCAGCGCCGCCAAGGTTACGGTCAGCCCGGTTCGAAAGCTCGGCATGACGCCGTTCCTGACCAGGATCATCGAGTACTGAGCCAGGGGCCGGCGACCCATCAAGGTGGGCGAGCGTCGACGGAATTAGACGGGCCTGGAATAGTTGGACGAGGGCACGTCGCTGCCCGGCAGTCGTGTCCGTTTGAGCGTGGAGGGTTCTTGATGACAGCAGCAGGTGGGCCGCCGCCAGGCGCCAGCGGTTACTCGGGCCCGGGCGGGCAATCCGGCCCGGCTCACGAAGCGCCGACGGGCGGCGGCAATGGACTGGCCGCCGAGGTCCAGACCCTGGAACGGGCCATCTTCGAGGTCAAACGCATCATCGTCGGCCAGGACCAGCTCGTGGAGCGCATGCTGGTCGGCCTGTTGTCCAAGGGACACGTGCTGCTCGAAGGTGTGCCCGGCGTGGCCAAGACGCTGGCCGTCGAGACCTTCGCCAAGGTGGTCGGCGGGACGTTCGCCCGCATCCAGTTCACGCCCGACCTGGTGCCCACCGACATCATCGGTACCCGCATCTACCGCCAGGGCAAGGAGGAGTTCGACACCGAGCTCGGTCCGGTGGTGGTCAACTTCCTGCTCGCCGACGAGATCAACCGCGCGCCCGCCAAGGTGCAGTCGGCGCTGCTGGAGGTCATGCAGGAACGCCACGTGTCGATCGGCGGTAAGACCTTCGCGCTGCCCAACCCGTTCCTGGTGATGGCGACGCAGAACCCGATCGAGCACGAGGGCGTCTACCCGCTGCCCGAAGCGCAGCGCGACCGCTTCCTGTTCAAGATCAACGTCGGCTACCCGTCGCCCGAGGAGGAGCGGGAGATCATCTACCGGATGGGTGTGCGCCCGCCGGAGCCCAAGCAGATCCTGAACACCGGCGACCTGTTGCGCCTGCAGGACATCGCGGCCAACGTCTTCGTCCACCACGCGCTGGTGGACTACGTGGTGCGCGTGGTGACCGCCACCCGCCACCCCGAACAGCTCGGCATGAACGACGTCAGGACGTGGATCTCGTTCGGGGCGTCGCCGCGCGCCTCGCTGGGCATCATCGCCGCGTCCCGGTCGCTGGCGCTGGTCCGCGGCCGTGACTATGTGATTCCGCAAGACGTCGTGGACGTCATCCCCGACGTGCTGCGCCACCGGCTGGTGCTCACCTACGACGCGCTGGCCGACGAGATCTCGCCGGAGATCGTCATCAACCGGGTGCTGCAGACGGTGGCCCTGCCGCAGGTGAATGCCGTTCCGCAGCAAGGTCATTCGGTTCCCCCGGTGATGCAACCCGCCGGCGCGGCCAGCGGTCGGTGACCGATCCCAACAGGCGGGCGCAGGTTCATCCGCCGTCGATGCAGCGGGGTCAGATCGATGACCCGAAGCTGTCGGCGGCGCTGCGCACCCTCGAGCTCACCGTCAAACGCAAGCTTGACGGTGTGCTGCACGGCGATCACCTGGGCCTGATCCCGGGGCCGGGCTCCGAGCCCGGGGAGTCGCGCGAGTACCAGCCGGGCGACGACGTCCGCCGGATGGACTGGGCCGTCACCGCGCGCACCACCCACCCACACGTGCGGCAGATGATCGCCGACCGGGAGCTGGAGACCTGGCTGGTGGTCGACATGTCGGCCAGCCTGGATTTCGGGACCGTGGGCTGCGAGAAGCGGGACCTCGCGGTGGCGGCCGCGGCCGCGATCACCTTCCTCAACAGCGGTGGCGGCAACCGGCTGGGCGCGGTCGTCTCGACCGGCGCCAAAATCACTCGGGTGCCGGCCCGTTCGGGGCGCCAACACGAGCAGACGTTGTTGCGCACCATCGCCACCACACCCCGCGCGCCGGTCGGCGTGCGCGGCGATCTGGCGACGGCGATCGACGCCCTGCGCCGGCCCGAACGCCGCCGTGGCATGGCGGTGATCATCAGTGACTTCCTCGGGCCGATCAACTGGATGCGTCCGTTGCGGGCCGTCGCCGCCCGGCACGAGGTGCTGGCCATCGAGGTGCTCGACCCGCGCGATGTCGAGCTGCCCGACATCGGCGACGTGGTGCTGCAGGACGCCGAGTCCGGCGTCACCCGCGAGTTCACCATCGACGCGCAGCTGCGCGACGATTTTGCCAAGGCCGCCGCGGCCCACCGCGCGGAGGTGGCACGCACCATCCGCAGTTGCGGGGCCCCGATACTGACGCTGCGCACCGACCGCGACTGGATCGCCGACATCGTGCGGTTTGTCGAATCCCGCCGGCGCGGCGCATTGGCAGGGCGGCAGTGACATTGCCGCTGCTTGGCCCGATGTCGCTGTCGGGCTTCGAACATTCGTGGTTCTTTCTGTTCCTGCTCGTGGTCTTCGGGCTGGCCGCGCTCTACATCCTGATGCAGCTGGCGCGCCGGCGGCGCATGCTGCGGTTCGCCAACATGGAGCTGCTGGAAAGCGTTGCCCCGCAACGGCCTTCGCAATGGCGCCACGTCCCGGCGATTTTGCTGGTGGCCTCGCTGGTGCTGTTCACCATCGCGATGGCGGGCCCGACGAACGACGTCCGGATTCCCCGCAACCGCGCGGTCGTGATGCTGGTCATCGACGTCTCGCAGTCCATGCGCGCCACCGATGTGCAGCCCAACCGGATGGCGGCCGCACAGGAGGCGGCCAAGCAATTCGCTGACGAGCTGACCCCGGGCATCAACCTCGGGCTGATCGAATACGCGGGGACCGCAACGGTGTTGGTACAACCGACGACCAACCGGGAGGCGACCAAGAACGGGCTGGACAAGCTGCAGTTCGCCGACCGCACCGCCACCGGGGAGGGCATCTTCACCGCGCTGCAGGCCATCGCGACGGTCGGCGCGGTGATCGGCGGCGGGGACAAGCCACCGCCGGCGCGCATCGTGTTGTTCTCCGACGGCAAGGAGACGATGCCGACCAACCCGGACAACCCGAAGGGCGCCTTCACCGCCGCGCGGACCGCCAAGGACCAGGGCGTGCCGATCTCGACCATCTCGTTCGGCACCCCCTACGGCTTCGTCGAAATCAACGACCAGCGCCAGCCGGTGCCCGTCGACGACACCACGATGAAAAAGGTCGCCGAGCTATCCGGTGGAAGTTGGTACAACGCCGGGAGCCTGGAGGAGCTGAAAGGCGTCTACGCGACGCTGCAGCAGCAGATCGGCTACGAGACGATCAAGGGCGATGCCAGCGTCGGCTGGGTGCGGCTGGGCGCATTCGTGTTGGCGCTGGCGGCGCTGGCGGCGCTGCTCATCAACCGCCGCCTGCCGACCTGAGTCCCGTTATCAGCGGCGCGCCGAGGTGACTGTCAGCCCGCGGCGATGACCGCCGAGGGCGGGTAGGACGCGGGGATCGGATTCAGATTCGGCACCACGGGGGTGCCCGGCGACACCGGGTCGACGCGGCTGAGCGTGAAGCGCGCCCCGCCGGCCAGCTCTTGCGGCGTGCACATGAACTGCGCAGTGGCCTGGAGCCGCCAGCGGTCCTGCGCCAGGCAGGCGCGCTGCCCGTCCCGCGTGGCCGCGTCCAGGAGCGCGAGCGCGTCGGCCCAGGATTCGTCGGTGCGGGTCTCCAGCACGATCGGCTTGCCGTGGGCGTGCGCGGCCAGGTAGTCGAGTGCGGTGGGCACGCCACTCAGCTCGTCGCGGTCCCTGCGCAGACCCGGTGTCGTGAGCGCGAGGGCTACCGCCACCGCCAGGCTCAATCCGGCCGCGGCAACCGGGAGTCGGCTTACCCAGGGCTGGTGTAGCGCCGTCAGCACAACCATCGACGAGCCGAGCATGAGCAATGCCGCCGGCAGCGCATAAAAGAAGGTGCCGATGTAAGACGCAAAGAGTTGATCCACCCCGTACCAGGAGTAGAGGCCGACCAACACGGTGGCGACGCCGGTGACCCGTAACAGGCGACCCGAGAAGTCGCGCGCAGCGCTGCCCGCCGAGTCCGGTAGGGCGCGGATCAGCGCGAAATTCGCGCAGAACAGGACGAGCAACACCAGCGAGCCCAGCAAGGTCGTCGGGCCCCAGAACTGGATGAGGAACCGTGCCGCGTCGACCGCAGGATTCGGCGCGCGGTGGCCATAGGCGAAGTATTTCGGGATCTCTCCCGGCCAGTGCAGGATTTCATTCAGCACAATCGGCAGGAGGAACAACGCCAGCGCGCCGGCAGCGACCAGCAGGTCGCGGCGATGCGCAATCAGGCTGCGCCGCTGCGGAATCAATGCGACCAGTGCGAGCAGCGGCACCAGAACCAGAAACTCGGCGTGCCCGTGTACCAGCAGGCCGCCGGCGAGCACCATGACCCAAAGGTGGCGCAGCCGTCCGGCCGCAACCGAGGCGATCGCGAACAGGAGCAGCAGGAAAGGCGCGAAACAGGCGTAGGGAATCCAGGTCGAGCAGACGAGCTGCCTGTGCAACGCGACGAAGATCAGCAGGACGCCGGCAGCGGTCAACACCGCGGGTAACGAGCCCATCCATCCGTAGAGGATCACCAGCGCGAGCGCGAGCAGGGCGGCGTTGAGGGCCATGATCGCAATCAC
>DASTKA010000072.1:0-5521 GCA_035716165.1 Mycobacterium sp.
AGATCTTCGCCCGCTATGACGTCACCTTCTCCCTCGGTGACGGCCTGCGGCCGGGCTCGATCGCCGACGCCAACGACGCCGCGCAGTTCGCCGAGTTGCGCACCCTGGGCGAGTTGACCAAGATCGCGAAATCCCATGGCGTGCAGGTGATGATCGAGGGCCCGGGCCACGTCCCCATGCACAAGATCGTGGAGAACGTGCGGCTCGAAGAGGAGTGGTGCGAGGAGGCGCCGTTCTACACGCTGGGCCCGCTGGCCACCGACATCGCCCCGGCCTACGACCACATCACCTCGGCGATCGGCGCGGCCATCATCGCCCAGGCCGGCACCGCGATGCTCTGCTACGTGACCCCCAAGGAACACCTGGGGCTGCCGGACCGCAAGGACGTCAAGGACGGCGTGATCGCCTACAAGATCGCCGCGCACGCAGGCGATCTGGCCAAGGGCCATCCCCACGCGCAGGAGCGCGACAACGCGTTGTCGACGGCGCGGTTCGAGTTCCGGTGGAACGACCAGTTCGCGCTGTCGCTGGACCCGGACACGGCGCGGGAGTACCACGACGAGACGCTGCCGGCCGAACCGGCCAAGACCGCGCACTTCTGCTCCATGTGCGGGCCGAAGTTCTGCTCGATGCGCATCACCCAGGACGTCAGGGACTTTGCCGCTAAGCACGGGCTCGAGACCGAAGAGGACATCGAGGCCTTGATGGGCGAGGGCATGGCCGAGAAGTCGCGCGAGTTCGCCGAGCACGGCAACCGGGTGTACCTGCCGATCACGCAGTGAGCTACCTGCCGCTGGCGTCACCGGGCACCACGCCGTTGCGCGTGCTGACCATCGCCGGATCGGACTCGGGGGGCGGCGCGGGTCTGCAGGCCGACATTCGCACCTGCGCCCTGTTGGGCGTGCACGCGCTGTGTGCGGTGACCGCCGTGACGGTGCAGAACTCGGTCGGTGTCAGAGGTTTTCACAAAGTCCCCGGCGAGGTCATCGATGCCCAGATCGAGGTGGTGTGCCATGACATCGGGCTGCAGGCGGCCAAGACCGGCATGCTGGCATCGGCGGAGATCATCGCCGCCGTCGCGCAGAGCTGGCGCGACCATGCCCCCGAGGCGCCACTGGTGGTCGATCCGGTGTGCGCATCGATGCACGGCGATCCGCTCCTAGATCCCGGGGACCTGGATACGCTTCGGGCCGAACTGTTTCCGTTGGCGACGCTCG
This sequence comes from Mycobacterium sp., assembly GCA_035716165.1. Classification (GTDB taxonomy): domain Bacteria; phylum Actinomycetota; class Actinomycetes; order Mycobacteriales; family Mycobacteriaceae; genus Mycobacterium. Next base: position 1,218 of record DASTKA010000072.1, read on the forward strand.
TGACACCGAACCTGCACGAGGTGCGACTACTGGTCGATATCGAGGTGGTCGACGCCGAATCCCAGCGGGAGGCAGCGCGCGCCCTGCACGCGCTGGGACAGAAGTGGACGCTGGTGAAGGGCGGCCATTTGCAAGGATCGGCGAGCAGCACGGATCTGTTGTTCGACGGCACCGACTTTCGTCAGTTCGAGTCGACGCGGGTGGACACCACCAACGACCACGGCGCCGGTGACACGCTGGCCGCCGCGACGGCCTGCGCGTTGGCCCACGGCTACACCGTCCCGGACGCGGTCGGCTTCGCCAAGCAATGGGTCACCGAATGTCTGCGCGCCGCTTACCCGCTGGGCCATGGCCACGGCCCCGTCTCCCCGCTGTTTCGGCTGTCGTGATCGCCATGAATCTCGATCGGATCGCGGGCATCGCGCACGAACCCGCCGGTGACCCGAAGGGTGTGGTGGTCCTCACCCACGGTGCCGGCGGCAACCGGGATGCTGTTCTGCTGCAACAGGTATGCGACGAATGGGCACAGCGGGGCTGGCTTGCGGTGCGCTACAACCTGCCCTACCGTCGCCGCCGCCCAACCGGCCCGCCGTCGGGTTCCGCCGCCACCGACCGGGCCGGCATAGTCGAGGCCATCGCGGTGTGCCGCGACCTTGCCGGCGGCCCGCTGATCGCCGGTGGGCATTCCTATGGCGGCCGGCAGACATCCATGGTCGTCGCGGCCCGGGAGGCCGCCGTGGACGTGCTGACGTTGTTCTCCTATCCGGTTCACCCCCCGGGCAAACCCGAGCGCGCCCGCACCGAGCACCTGCCCGACATCACCGTGCCGACAGTGTTCACGCACGGGACGTCGGATCCGTTCGGCACGCCCGACGAACTGCGTGCGGCCGCCGCGTTGATCAGCGGAACCACCGCCGTCGTCGAGATCGCCAGTGCCCGCCACGATCTGCGGTCCAAGACCTTGAACGTGCCGGCGTTGGCCGTCGATGCCGCGCTGCAACTGCTCGGGCGGGAATAGCCAGTCCAAACTGGACAGTTTTGGCTGACTAATTTAAAGTGGTGTCGTGGATGGCATCAGCGACTCCGCCGTGGCGGCGGCACGCGATATCCGTGTGGTCTTCAGCCGGCTCCGCCGCCGGCTGAAGGACATCGCGGTCGACGGTCTGACTCCGTCGCAGACGGCGGTGCTCACCCGGCTGTGGAAAGACGGGCCGTCGTCGGCCAGCGCATTGGCCGGTGCCGAGCAGGTCCGCCCCCAGTCGATGGCCACCATCCTGGCCGCCCTGGGCCAACGGGGGCTCGTCGCGCGGGCGCCCGACCCGAATGACGGTCGGCGCCAAGTGGTCTCGCTGACCCCGGCGGGGAAGAGGCGCGCCGAAAGCGACCGCCGCGCCCGCGAGGAGTGGCTGGCCCGCACCATCCAGGAGCGCTACACGGAGCCCGAGCGGCGGGTCATCGTCGATGCGCTGTCTCTGCTCGAGCGCTTGACCGAACAATGAAAGGACGTCTGCCACAATGGAATTGGGACTGCACTTCATCGACTTCCTGCCGGGTGACCCGGCCGGCCTGGGCCCGACGCTGGCCGACGCGGCCAAGGCGGCCGAGCAGGGCGGCGCCACACTGTTCACCCTGGCCGACCACTTCTTCCAAATGGAAGCCATGGGGCGCGCGGAGGATCCGTTCCTCGAGGGGTACACGTCACTGGGATTTCTGGCTGGACGGACGACGAGGATCGACCTGAGCCTGTTGGTCACCGGCGTCACCTACCGGTACCCGGGGCTGTTGGCCAAGGCGGTCACGACGCTGGACGTCGTATCGCAGGGCCGCTCGATGCTGGGGCTCGGTGCGGCCTGGTACGACCGGGAGCACGCCGCCCTGGGCTTCCCGTATCCGCCGGTGAGCCAGCGCTTCGAGATGCTCGAAGAGACTCTGCAGATCTGCCGTCAGATGTGGAGCGACAACGACGGCCCCTATGAAGGCAAGCACTATCAGCTGGCCGAGACGATCTGTGCGCCACAACCGATTCGGCGTCCGCCGATTCTCATCGGCGGGGACGGCGAGAAGAAGACGCTACGTCTGGTCGCGCAATACGCCGACATCTGGAACTCCACGGTGACGGAAGTCGACGCGTTGAGTCACAAGATCGAGGTGCTGAACCGCCATTGTGAGGCGGTGGGCCGCGACCCCGGCGAGATCCGCAAGACGGTGGGTTACTTCGTCAACCCCTTCGAGGACCTCGACGGGTATTTCGCCACCGTCGAGGGCTACGCCGGACTCGGCGTCGAGCTGGTCAATGCCGGTCCGTTCCCCGGTAATCCGGACCCGGTCGGTTTCGTGCGCCGCCTGGGGGACGAAGTGATTCCCCGGCTCGCCGAAATGCGTTGACCGAGTTGTTGATTGGTCAGGCCGGATAGCGCGAATAGCAGGCGTCCGCGTTGCCGGTCACTCCGCCGCGGAACGCGGCGATCCGAGTGAACCCGGCGGGCACGCTGGTGCCGTCCGCGTCGCTGGCGACCAGATGGTTGGTGAGCAGGCCGGCAACCGCTTCGTCGAGATCACCGGCGGTCAGCAGCGCCGCCGCCCCTACGAGTGCCGACCTGAGCGCATGGCTATTCATGACCAACCTCATCCCGACCGGCTGCAGGGCAGCATCGAGTCTCAGTTCGATCAGCCCGCCGATCCTGACCCGATACCCGTGGTGCCCCGAACTATGTCCATCACGCTAGGCAGCCGCCGGCGGCGGAAAGGGAATCCAAGGAATATCCCACCAGGGGATCGGGGGTGGCGGCTCGGTGGTCGGTTCGCCGAGGTGTTGTGGGCAATAGGCACTGACGGCGCTGGTCGTGAAGCGGGTCGCGTCCGCCACGGTGAACCCGGCATTTTCCGACGACACACTTTGGATGACATCGGCCTGGGAGTGGCCCTGATCCATCAATTCACAGGCCTTCTTGCCGACCCGAATGGCGACGGCGCCGTTCTTGTAAGGGATGCCGGCCTGATCGAGCGCCGCCAAGAAGTTCGCATCGGGGTTGCCGCCCGGCTCGGCCTGCGCCGGCGTGGCCGCAGCGATGATTGCGGCGGAACTCGCCAGCACGAGAAGCATTCGCACCGCTTCATCCTCGTACAAAAAGCCCGTGTTGTCCTGTCGCGAATTCGGCTTGATGGGGTGCGGGATGAGCGCCGATTCCGGCGCCTTCCTCCGCGGGCCTCCAAGGCGGTTTTCGGTTGCGAGGCGCCGGTGGTCATGCCACCGACGGGCCATCAGCTGGCCTCGCACTCCAGCAGCGCCGGGTGCCCGTTGGTTCCGGCGGGAACGGGGTAATAGGTGCGGTGCGTGACCGGATCGACGGCGACCACGTGGGCGTTGTCGGCCAGGTGACCGGAGCCAGTCACCGACACGGTGTGGTCGCGCAGCTCCAGAATCGTCAGGGTGCCACTTTCAGCCGCCACGTACAGCCGGTGTCCGGCGGGGTCGTAGGCAAGCACGTCCGGGTCCTCACCAACCGGGTTGCTGCCGAGCATCTTCCAGTTGGTCTGGTCGACGGTGACCAGCGTGGCGTTCTGATCGCAAGCGATGAAAACGAGCCTGTCCGGACTGTCGACCGTCAGCCCGTGCGGATGTTGGCAGCCCGGCAGCGTCACCCGTTGCACTACGGTCAGCGCGGCGGGGTCGATCACCGCCAGATCGTCGCGTCCTTGCACCGCGACGAGCATGCGGTCGCTGTCCTGGTCATAGCCGACATTGCCGGCCTCCCCGCCGAGCGCCACTGTCCCCTTGGGCTGCATGGTGCCGGCGTCGACAACCGTCTCCGTTCCACCTGTTTCATTCGTCGCCCAGATCGCGTTGCGACGCGAGTCGAAAACCAAGCCGTCCGGATACTGTCCCGTCGGTGCCCGTGCGATCTCGGTCCCAGTCGTTTCATCAAAGGCGACCACCTGATTGGCACCCGTGGCCGTGGCATATAGCCGATTCAGTAGTCCTACAGCCAACACCCCGTGTACCTGCGAGATGTGTGGGATCGTGCGTACTACGTGATTGGCACGGATATCGACCTGGACGACCTCGCTGGCATTGAGATGTGCGATGAACAACAACCCGCGTTGCCCGTCAAGGCTGGCGTAGTCGAACCGTGAGTTCTCGCCGGGTAGCGGAAGCTCGCCAACCGGACGCAAAGGTAACGGCCCATCCGACTTCCTCTGCGAGGCAGGTCGATTGGTGCATGCAGTGACGACCACCGCGGCCGCCAACATCATCGCTAGCATCCGGTATCGCACCGGACGTCCTCTACGGTGCGGCTGATTCC
>DASTKA010000073.1:0-11496 GCA_035716165.1 Mycobacterium sp.
CCACCCGGGTCGTTCAACAACGAACTGGGACATCCGTGGACGGTGCTGCGCGCGACGGCCCAGACCGACTACCTGGTCCTCGAGATGTCGGCGCGCCATCCCGGCAACATCGCCGCCCTGGCCGAGATCGCCACGCCGTCCGTCGGGGTGGTCCTCAACGTCGGCACCGCGCACCTGGGCGAGTTCGGCTCGCGCGAGGCCATCGCCCAGACCAAATCCGAACTGCCACAATCGGTTCCGGCTTCGGGCGTAGTGATCCTGAATGCCGACGATCCGGCGGTGGCCGCCATGGCCGACGTGACCTCGGCTCGGGTGGTCCGGGTCGGCCGCGCCGAGCGCACCAAGGCGGGCCCCAGCGACCTGTGGGCCGGGCCGGTGTCGCTGGACGAGCTGGCCAGGCCGCGGTTCACGCTGCATCGGCGCGACGCCGCCGGGGTCACCCAGGTGCCGGTGCGACTCGGCGTCTACGGCGATCACCAGGTCGGCAACGCGCTCTGCGCGGCCGCCGTCGCGCTGGAATGCGGCGCCGACCTCGAGCAGGTGGCCGCCGCACTGGCCGGGACGGGCCCGGTGTCACGGCACCGGATGCAGGTCACCTCCCGCGCCGACGGGGTTACCGTGATCGACGATGCCTACAACGCCAATCCGGATTCGATGCGGGCCGGGTTGCAGGCGCTGGCCTGGATCGCCCACGGCGGCGGCGCGGGCGGTGGGCGAAGCCCCGCCGGAAAGCGCAGAAGCTGGGCGGTGCTCGGCGAGATGGCCGAGCTCGGTGAGGACGCCATCCTCGAGCACGATCGCATCGGCCGGCTGGCGGTGCGCTTAGATGTGTCTCGACTCGTTGTCGTGGGAAGTGGGAGGTCGATGAGCGCCATGCACCACGGAGCGGTCATGGAGGGTTCCTGGGGCGCCGCCGATCAGGGCGCGGTCAACGTCGCCGACAGCGAGGCCGCCCTGGCGTTGCTGCGGGCGGAGGTGCAACCCGGCGACGTCGTGTTGGTCAAGGCGTCGAACTCGGCGGGGCTGGGTGCGCTGGCCGACGCGCTGGCCCGTGACGATCGCGAGGGCGGCGAAGCCGGGCGAAGCGGGTCGTCACCATCGAGCGGTGACGACGCGGCCCAGGGCGGGACCCGCGCATGAGGCAGATCCTGATCGCCGTCGCCGTCGCGCTGACCGTGTCGATCCTGCTGACCCCTGCCCTGATCCGGTTGTTCACCCGGCAGGGCTTCGGCCACCACACCCGCGAGGACGGCCCGCCGACCCACCACGCCAAGCGGGGCACGCCGTCGATGGGCGGTGTGGCCATCCTGGCCGGCATCTGGGCGGGCTACCTCGGCACGCACCTGGCCGGGCTGGCCTTCGACGGTGAGGGCGTCACGGTGTCGGGCCTGCTGGTGCTGGGCCTGGCCACGGTGCTCGGCTTCGTCGGATTCCTCGATGACCTGATCAAGATCCGCAGGTCGCGCAACCTCGGCCTGAACAAGACGGCCAAGACCATCGGGCAGGTCGCCGCCGCGGTGCTGTTCGGCGTGCTGGCGCTGCGGTTTCGCAACAACAACGGCCTGACACCGGCCAGCGCCGATCTGTCCTACGTGCGCGAAATCGCCACGGTCAGCCTGGCTCCCGGGCTGTTCGTGTTGTTCTGCGTGGTCGTGGTCAGCGCCTGGTCGAACGCGGTCAACTTCACCGACGGCCTGGACGGGCTGGCCGCCGGAAGCATGGCGATGGTCACCGCCGCCTACGTGCTGATCACCTTTTGGCAGTACCGCAACGCCTGCGTCACCGCACCGGGCCTGGGCTGTTACAACGTGCGCGATCCGCTGGATCTGGCGCTCGTCGCGGCCGCCACGGCGGGCGCCTGCATCGGCTTTCTGTGGTGGAACGCCGCGCCGGCCAAAATTTTCATGGGCGACACCGGATCTCTGGCCCTGGGCGGCATCATCGCGGGCATCTCGGTCACCAGCCGCACCGAAATCCTCGCCGTGGTCCTGGGTTCGCTGTTCGTCGCCGAGGTCAGCTCAGTTGTGTTGCAGATCCTGACATTTCGGACTACCGGGCGCCGGGTGTTCCGGATGGCGCCCTTTCATCACCATTTCGAACTGGCCGGCTGGGCCGAGACAACGGTCATCATCCGCTTCTGGCTGCTCACCGCGATCGCCTGCGGCCTGGGCGTCGCCCTGTTCTACGGTGAGTGGCTGGGCGCGATCGGTGCCTGATGAGCGGTCTTGACCCCCTGGCGCCGGGTGCGCCGGTGCTGGTGGCCGGCGCCGGGGTAACGGGCAAGGCCGCCCTGGCGGCGCTCAGCAGATTCGGCGCGGCGCCGACGCTGTGCGACGACGACCCGGCCACGTTGCGCGGCTACGCCGACGCGGGGGTGGCGACCGCGTCCACCTCGACGGCCGCCGAGCAGATTTCCAGGTACGCGCTGGTGGTCACCAGTCCCGGCTTCTCGCCGACCACCCCGCTGCTGGTGGCCGCCGCAGCGGCCGGGGTGCCGATATGGGGTGACGTGGAGCTGGCCTGGCGCCTCGACGCCGCGGGCTTCTACGGGCCGCCGCGGCGCTGGCTGGCGGTCACCGGGACCAACGGCAAGACGACCACGACGTCGATGCTGCATGCCATGCTGACCGCAGGCGGCCGGCGCAGCCTGCTGTGCGGCAACATCGGCGACCCGGTGCTCGACGTCCTGGACGAACCCGCCGAGCTGCTGGCCGTCGAGCTGTCCAGCTTCCAATTGCATTGGGCGCCTTCGCTGCGGCCCGAGGCCGGCGTGGTGCTCAACGTCGCCGAAGACCACCTCGACTGGCACGGCAGCCTGGCCGCCTACGCCGCTGCGAAGGCGCGGGTGCTCGATGGCCGGGTCGCGGTGGTGGGCCTGGACGACGGCAGGGCGGCGGCGCTGCTGGACACCGCCGGGGCGCCGGTGCGCGTCGGCTTCCGGCTGGGCGAGCCGGCCGCCGGTGAGCTGGGCGTCCGCGACGGACAGCTGGTGGACCGCGCCTTCGCCGACGACCTGGCACTGCTGCCCGTCGAATCCATTCCGGTGCCGGGCCCGGTCGGGGTGCTCGACGCCCTGGCCGCCGCCGCGCTGGCGCGCTGCGTCGACGTGCCGGCCGAGGCGATCGCGGCCGCGATCGCCTCATTTCGGGTGGGGCGGCACCGGGCCGAGGTCGTGGCCGTCGCCGAGGGCATCACATACGTCGACGACTCCAAGGCCACCAACCCCCACGCCGCCGAGGCATCCGTGCTCGCATATCCCCGAGTCGTCTGGATCGCCGGCGGTCTGCTCAAGGGCGCATCGGTGGACGCCGAGGTCGCCCGGATGGCGTCCCGCCTGGTCGGCGCGGTGCTCATCGGCCGGGATCGGCAGCAGGTTGCAGAGGCGTTATCGCGACACGCGCCGGATGTCCCGGTCCTGCACGTTGTGACAGGCGAGGATGCTGGTATGGATGCGACTGCTGTGGTTCATGGGGCAGATGTGACGGAAGTGAAACAATCGGACGGCGATTTGGGCACGACGGTCATGACCGCGGCGGTTGCCGCGGCTCGTACCGTGGCGAAGCCTGGTGACACCGTCCTGCTGGCCCCGGCGGGCGCATCGTTCGACCAATTCGCGGGTTACGCCGACCGTGGCGACGCCTTCGCGGCCGCCGTGCGCGCGGCGCTCCGGTAGGGCGGGCGTGCGTAACCCGCTGACCCGGCTGCTGCGCCGGGGTAAGGACGTCGCCGAGGCCACCACGGCCGAGCCCGAGCCGGCCGAAGAAGCCGACGCCTCGGAAGACACGGTCGAAAAGCCCGGCAAGGCCGGGAAGGCCAAGCCGGAAAAGAAAGACGCGGAAAAGAAGGAAAAGGCCGCCAACGAGGGCGGCTCGCACGGCCGGTTCGGCGCCTGGCTGGGCCGGCCCATGACGTCGTTTCACCTGATCATCGCGGTGGCCGGGTTGCTGACGACGCTGGGGCTGATCATGGTGCTGTCGGCGTCGGGCGTGCGGTCCTACGACGCCGACGGATCGGCCTGGGTGATCTTCGGCAAGCAGGTGCTCTGGACGGTGATCGGGCTCATCGCCTGCTACGCCTCGTTGCGGATGTCGGTGCGGTTCATCCGGCGCGTCGCCTTCACCGGCTACGTCTTCACGATCATTCTGCTGGTCTTGGTGCTGGTTCCCGGTATCGGCAACCTGGCCAACGGATCTCGTAAGTGGTTCGTGGTCGCGGGCTTGTCGATGCAGCCGTCCGAGCTGGCGAAGATCGCCTTCGCCATCTGGGGCGCCCACATGTTGGCCGCCCGCCGCCTGGACCGGGCGGGCCTGCGCGAACTGCTGATTCCGCTGGTGCCCGCGGCGGTGATCGCGCTGGCGCTGATCGTGGCTCAGCCAGACCTCGGGCAGACGGTGTCGCTGGGCATCATCCTGCTGGCCCTGCTGTGGTACGCCGGCCTGCCGCTGCGCGTGTTCGTCAGCTCATTGCTGGCCGTATTGGTGGCAGGCGCGGTCCTGGCCATGTCGGCGGGGTACCGGTCGGATCGGGTGCGGTCCTGGATCAACCCGGAGAACGACCCGCAGGACACCGGCTACCAGGCCCGGCAGGCCAAATTCGCGCTCGCGCACGGCGGTGTCTTCGGTGACGGTCTGGGCCAGGGCGTCGCCAAATGGAATTACCTGCCCAACGCCCACAACGACTTCATCTTCGCGATCATCGGCGAGGAGCTCGGCTTCGTCGGCGCCTTCGCGTTGCTGGTGCTGTTCGGGCTGTTCGCCTATACCGGGATGCGGATCGCCCGCCGCTCGGCCGACCCGTTCCTGCGGCTGCTGACCGCCACCACGACGATGTGGGTGCTGGGCCAGGCTTTCATCAACATCGGTTACGTGATCGGCATCCTCCCGGTCACCGGAATTCAGCTGCCACTCATTTCTGCCGGTGGAACTTCCACGGCAGCAACGCTTTTCATGATCGGCATCATGATCAATGCGGCCCGTCACGAACCCGAGGCGGTGGCCGCTTTGCGGGCCGGCCGCGAGGACAAGGTGAACCGGATACTGCGGTTGCCGCTGCCCGAGCCCTACTCGCCGACACGCGTGGAGTCGGTCCGCGATCGCAAGCGCGCTCGTCCGAAAGCCGCCGCCGCGCCACGCAAGGACGCCGGGGCGCGCGGCCGCAAGGCTCCCCGTAAGGCCGACGCGCCGCTGCCGCGAACGGCCGGCCGGCCGGCTCGCCAGCCTGGGGGTAACGCTCGTTCGCGCGCGAGGCATCATGGATCTGGCCAGCGCTATGCGAGTCTTGGAGCCGGCCAGCGTCAGCCACGACGCGCACGCGCACTGGAAGGTCAGCGTTACGGGTGAACCACACGGTCAACGAGCCGACCGGCGGGCGGGGGGCAGACCCCTTGCCCGCCGGTGCCGCGTTGTCGGCTTTTACGCCCCTCAAGCCGCTGTCGGTCGTGCTGGCCGGCGGCGGAACCGCCGGCCACGTCGAGCCGGCGATGGCCGTCGCCGACGCGCTGAGCGCCCTCGACCCGCAGGTCAGGATCACCGCGTTGGGTACCGCGCGCGGGCTGGAGACCAGGCTGGTGCCCGAGCGCGGGTACGACCTCGAGCTGATCACGCCGGTGCCGCTGCCGCGCAAACCCAGCGGCGATCTGGCCCGGCTGCCGTCGCGTGTGTGGCGGGCGGTCCGCGAAACCCGCGCCGTCCTGCGAGCGGTCGACGCCGATGTGGTGATCGGTTTCGGGGGGTACGTGGCGTTGCCCGCCTATCTCGCCGCCCGCGGTGTCTCGCCGCGCAAGCCCCGGGTTCCGGTGGTGATCCACGAAGCCAATGCCAGCGCCGGGCTGGCGAACCGGGTCGGCGCCCGCACCGCCGTGCGGGTGCTCTCCGCCGTGCCCGACTGCGGGTTGCCGCGCGCCGAGGTGGTGGGGGTGCCGGTGCGCGAGGCCATCACCTCGCTGGACCGCGCGGCGCTGCGCGCCGAGGCTCGCCGCTACTTCGGTTTCGCCGACGACGCCCGAGTGTTGCTGGTGTTCGGCGGCTCGCAGGGCGCGGTCTCGCTGAACCGGGCGGTCTCCGGGGCGGCCGCCGAGCTGGCCGCCGCAGGTGTGGCCGTCCTGCATGCGCACGGCCCGAAGAACACGCTGGACCTGCGCGAGCCGCAGCCGGGCGACCCGCCGTACGTGGCGTTGCCCTACCTCGACCGGATGGACCTCGCCTATTCGGCGGCCGACCTGGCGATCTGCCGGTCGGGTGCGATGACGGTCGCCGAGGTCTCGGCGGTGGGCCTGCCGGCCATCTACGTGCCGCTGCCGATCGGCAACGGCGAGCAGCGGCTCAACGCGCTGCCGGTGGTCGACGCCGGTGGCGGCATGATCGTCGCCGACGCCGACCTGACGCCCGAGCTGGTGGCCCGCGAAGTGGCGGGGCTGCTCGGTGACCCGCCGCGGCTGGCTGCCATGACGACCGCCGCCGCGCTCGTGGGCCACCCCGACGCGGCGCGCCGGGTGGCCGAGGCGGCGCTGGACATCGCCAGGAAGGCGCAGCTCGGCCGCTCGAGTGCCCGGTGGACCAGGGAAACCTCGTGAACACCGAACAGCTGCCGCCCGAGCTGCAGCGGGTCCACATGGTCGGCATCGGGGGAGCCGGCATGTCGGGCGTCGCCCGCATCCTGCTCGACCGGGGCGGGCTGGTATCCGGCTCGGACGCCAAAGAGTCACGCGGCATTCACGCGCTGCGCGCCCGGGGCGCGCAGATCAACATCGGTCACGACGCGTCCTCGCTGGATCTGTTGCCCGGCGGCGCCACCGCGGTCATCACCACCCACGCCGCCATCCCGAAAACCAATCCCGAGCTCGTCGAGGCCCGGCGCCGCGGCATTCCGGTGATCCTGCGGCCGGCCGTGCTGGCCAAGCTGATGGACGGGCGCACGACCCTGATGGTCACCGGCACGCACGGCAAGACGACGACGACGTCGATGTTGATCGTGGCGCTGCAGCACTGCGGGCGCGACCCATCCTTCGCGGTCGGCGGCGAGATGGGGGAGGCCGGCACGAACGCCCACCACGGCAGCGGCGACTGTTTCGTCGCCGAGGCCGACGAAAGCGATGGCTCGCTGCTGGAGTACACGCCCAACGTCGCCGTGGTCACCAACATCGAGACCGATCACCTGGACTTCTACGGCAGCGCCGACGCGTATGTGGCGGTGTTCGACGCCTTCGTGGAGCGGCTGGCCCCCGGCGGGGCGCTGGTGGTGTGCGTCGACGACCCGGGGGCCGACGCGTTGGCCAGGCGCACGGCCGAACTGGGCATCCGCGTGCTGCGGTACGGGTCGCCGAGCTTCGGCGACGAACTGGCCGCGACGTTGCTCTCGTGGGAACAGCAGGGCACCGAAGCCGTCGCGCAGATCCGGCTGGCCCCCGAACTGGACCCAGAGCAGCACCCGCGGGTGATGCGGTTATCGGTGCCCGGCCGACATATGGCGCTCAACGCGATGGGCGCGCTGCTGGCGGCTCTCGAGATCGGTGCCCCGATCGAGGCCGTGCTGGACGGCCTGGCCGGCTTCGAGGGCGTGCGCCGCCGCTTCGAACTGGTCGGCAGCGCGGCATCGGTGCGGGTGTTCGACGACTACGCTCACCACCCCACGGAGATCAGCGCCACGCTGGCGGCGGTCCGGACCCTGCTCGAGCAGAGCGGTGACGGCCGCAGCATCGCGGTGTTCCAGCCCCACTTGTACTCTCGGACAAAGGATTTCGCCGAGGACTTCGGGCAAGCGCTGGACGCGGCGGACGAGGTTTTCGTGCTGGATGTCTACGGCGCCCGCGAACAACCGCTCGCGGGTGTCAGCGGGGCCACCGTCGCCGAGCACGTCAGCGTGCCGGTGCGCTACCTTCCACATTTCTCCGCGGCTGCCGAGCAGGTGGCCGCGGCCGCCGGGCCCGGCGACGTCATCGTCACCATGGGAGCCGGCGACGTGACCCTACTGGGGCCCGAGATCGTCACGGCGTTGCGTGTGCGGGCCAACCGCGGCGCCCCCGGTGCATTGCGATGACGGAGCCGGACGACCCCGTCCCGGCCGACGAACGGCCCAACAGTCAGCCCCCCGGCGACGCTGACCACAACATGGTCACCGAACCCCGCGTCCCCGGAAAGAACGCGGACCAGTCGGGCGCGGCCGCCGGCACGAACGACCACGAGGCCGATCAGGGCGAGGTCGAGGGGCCACGCCGACGCGCCCGGCGGGAACGGGCCGAGCGCCGCGCCGCGCAGGCCCGCGCCACCGCCATCGAAGAGGCCCGCCGCGAGGCGAAGCGCCGGGCCAGCGGTCGACTGGTCAACGAGCCCAAACCCGTTGCGCGCGGCGTCGTTCGGGGCCTGAAGATGCTGCTGGTGACCATCCTGTTGGTGATCGTCGGCGTCGGGCTGGCCTTGATCCTTTACTTCACGCCCGCGATGTCGGCGCGCAACATCGTCGTCGTCGGCACCGGGGAGGTGACCCGGGAAGAGGTCCTGGACGCGGCGCGGGTGCGGCCGGGAACGCCGCTGCTGCAGATCAACACCAGCCAGGTCGCCGACCGGGTGGCGGCGATCCGGCGAGTGGCCAGCGCGCGGGTGCAGCGCCAGTATCCGTCGGCGCTGCGGATCACCATCGTCGAGCGAGTCCCGGTGGCGGTCAAGGACTATCCCGACGGCCCGCATCTCTTCGACCGCGACGGCGTGGACTTCGCGACCGGCCCGCCGCCTCCGGCGCTGCCGTACCTCGACGTCGCCGATCCGGGGCCGAACGACCCGGCGACCAAGGCCGCCCTGGAGGTGCTGACCGCGCTGCGGCCCGAGGTCCAGGGCCAGGTCGGTCGCGTCGCCGCCCCGTCGGTGGCCTCGATCACCCTGACACTGACCGACGGCCGGGTGGTGATCTGGGGGACCACGGACCGCACCGACGAGAAGGCCGAGAAGCTGGCCGCGTTGCTCACCCAGCCCGGCAAGACCTATGACGTGTCCAGCCCTGATCTGCCGACGGTCAAGTAGCGACCTTCGTCACGTCGTCCGGCCCGATGCGCGGTCAACGGCCCTCACGCCACCCACGCCGGGAAATTGGCCAAAATTTGCGGGACGCGTGTCGGCGCGCCTGCGTGGCTAGGGCTCGCCATACCCATACCGTTCTGGTTGCGCGGCACTACTTGACATAACTCTAACTCTATGGTTGAGGTTGAGGGTTTGCCAGGAAGGGTCCGCGACCGTCCGGAGGAGCCCACCGCCGGGAGAGCTGAGCCAAGCCCATCAGGGAGGAAGACGAATGATGACCCCCCCGCATAACTACCTGGCCGTTATCAAGGTCGTGGGTATCGGTGGCGGCGGCGTCAACGCCGTCAACCGGATGATCGAACAAGGCCTCAAAGGCGTCGAGTTCATCGCGATCAACACCGACGCCCAAGCGCTGTTGATGAGCGATGCCGACGTCAAACTCGACGTCGGGCGCGAGTCCACGCGCGGCCTGGGAGCCGGGGCGGACCCGGAGGTCGGCCGCAAGGCCGCCGAGGACGCCAAGGATGAGATCGAGGAGCTGCTCCGCGGCGCGGACATGGTGTTCGTCACCGCCGGTGAGGGTGGCGGCACCGGAACCGGCGGGGCGCCCGTCGTCGCCAGCATCGCGCGCAAGCTGGGCGCGTTGACCGTCGGCGTGGTCACCCGGCCGTTCTCGTTCGAGGGCAAGCGGCGAGGCACCCAGGCCGAAAGCGGCATCAACAGCCTGCGCGAGAGCTGCGACACCCTCATCGTGATCCCCAACGACCGGTTGCTGCAGATGGGCGACGCCGCGGTATCGCTGATGGACGCGTTCCGCAGCGCCGATGAGGTGCTGCTCAACGGCGTGCAGGGCATCACCGACCTGATCACCACCCCCGGGCTGATCAACGTGGACTTCGCCGACGTCAAGGGCATCATGTCCGGCGCCGGCACCGCGCTGATGGGCATCGGCTCGGCCCGCGGCGAGGGTCGGGCGCTCAAGGCCGCCGAGATCGCCATCAACTCGCCGCTGCTGGAGCAATCCATGGAGGGCGCCCAGGGTGTGCTGATGTCGATCGCCGGCGGCAGCGACCTGGGCCTGTTCGAGATCAACGAGGCGGCGTCGCTCGTGCAGGACGCCGCCCATCAGGAAGCCAACATCATCTTCGGCACCGTGATCGACGACTCGCTGGGCGACGAGGTGCGCGTCACCGTCATCGCCGCGGGCTTCGACGCCGCCGGCGCCGGCCGCAAACCCCTTATGGGCGGCAGCGCCGACAAGGAAGACAAAGGCGGTGCCCACCGGATCGAGTCGGCGAAGGCGGGCAAGCTCACCTCGACGTTGTTCGAACCGGTGGACGCGGTCAGCGTGCCGGTTCACACCAACGGTTCGACCTTGAATATCGGCGGCGATGACGATGACGTCGACGTGCCGCCGTTCATGCGCCGCTAAGGGTCTCAAATTGCTTGCCAGTGCGCGACAAACTGGCCGCGGCCGGATGGCGCTGCCCCCTGGCAGGCAGAGCGCTCCGGATACTGGTCACGTGAACGTTCGCATCCGGCGGGTGACCACCACCCGCGCCGGCGGTGTCTCGAAGCCGCCCTTCGACACCTTCAACCTGGGCGACCACGTCGGGGACGACCCGGCGGCCGTCGCCCAGAACCGGGACCGCCTGGCCGCCGCCATCGGCCTGCGCCCGGGCCGCGTGGTGTGGATGAACCAGGTGCACGGCGATCGGGTCGAGGTCGTCGAGGGGGCGCGCGATGGCGCGGTCGACGACACCGATGCGCTGGTGACCCGCACGGCGCGGCTCGCGCTGGCGGTGGTGACCGCGGACTGCGTTCCGGTGTTGATGGCCGATGCGCGTGCCGGTGTGGCCGCGGCGGTCCACGCCGGCCGGGTCGGTGCTCAGCTCGGGGTGGTGGCCCGGACGGTGGAGGCGATGCGGCAGCTCGGTGCGCGGCCCGAAGACATTTCGGCCCTGTTGGGCCCGGCGGTCAGCGGTCGTAACTACGAAGTGCCCGCCGAGATGGCCGACGAGGTGGCGACGGCGTTGCCGGGCAGCCGTACCACCACCGCCGCCGGAACGCCCGCACTGGATCTGCGTGCCGGAATCGCTTGCCAGCTAAAGGATTTGGGAGTAACGGCAATCGACATCGATCCGCGATGCACGGTGGACGACCCGGCATTGTTCAGTCATCGCCGGGATGCGCCCACCGGGCGGCTGGCCTCACTGGTCTGGATGGAGTGACCGCCATGGCGGTGGGAATGCCAGCCCCGGACAGTGGAAGCGACCGCGAATCGGAATTGACCCACGCATTGGCGTCGGTGCGCTCGCGCCTTGCCGCGGCGGCAGAAGCGGCGGGGCGCAATGTCGGTGAAATCGAAGTCCTGCCGATCACCAAATACTTTCCAGCAACCGATGTCGTGACTTTGTCCCGATTGGGTTGTCGCGCCGTTGGCGAATCGCGGGACCAGGAAGCGACGGCGAAAGTGGCCGAAGTCACC
>DASTKA010000074.1:0-2723 GCA_035716165.1 Mycobacterium sp.
GGTCGCCTACACGTGGGGTGACAACGTCGTCAGCTGGAAGCTGGTCAGCTCGTCGCAGCAGAAGGCGCAGGACGGGAAGTACACCATGGTGCCGCAAGGCAACGACACTCTGGTCAAGTTCGAGCTTCTCGCGGACCCGAATGTGCCGCTGCCCGGGTTTGTGCTCAAGCGTGCCGTGAAGGGAACGATCGATTCGGCGACCAAGGCGCTGCGCGAGCGGGTGCTCAAGGTGAAGAAGGGCAAGTAGCCGCGGTGAGCGGCGGCGGGCCGCTGGCCGGGGTAAGGGTCATCGAACTCGGCGGGATCGGACCGGGGCCACACGCGGGGATGCTGCTCGCCGATCTGGGTGCCGACGTGGTGCGGGTGCGCCGCCCCGCCGGCGGGCCTGTGGCGATCGCAAGCGCGGCGAAGCCGGGCGAAGCGGGTCGCCACCAAACAGGCGTGAGCATGCCGGCCGAGCAGCGCGATCTGCTGCACCGCGGCAAGCGAATCGTCGACCTGGATGTCAAGACGCAGCCGCGAGCGCTGCTGGAGTTGGCCGCCAAGGCCGACGTGCTGCTGGACTGCTTCCGCCCCGGCACCTGCGAGCGGCTCGGCATCGGGCCCGACGACTGCGCGGCCGTCAACCCGCGGCTGATCTATGCGCGGATGACCGGCTGGGGGCAGGACGGGCCGCTGGCGCCGACCGCCGGTCACGACATCAACTACCTGTCGCGGACCGGTGCGCTCTCGGCGCTGGGCTATGCCGACCGGCCGCCGATGCCGCCGCTGAACCTGGTCGCCGACTTCGGCGGCGGCTCCATGCTGGTGGTGATCGGCATCGCGGCCTCCCTCTACGAACGGGAGCGTTCGGGCAAGGGGCAGGTGATCGACGCGGCGATGGTCGACGGCGTCAGCCTGCTGGCCCAGATGATGTGGACCATGAAGTCGACTGGCGCGCTGCGCGACCGACGAGAATCGTTTCTGCTCGACGGCGGCGCCCCGTTCTACGGTTGCTACGAGACCGCCGACGGCAGATACGTCGCCGTCGGCGCCATCGAGCCACAATTCTTCGCGGCGTTGCTCGACGGGCTTGGCCTGTCACCCGACGACGTCCCCGCCCAACACGACCGAGCTTCCTACCCGCAGATGCGAGAGATCTTCGCCCAGCGGTTCGCCGGCCGGACTCGCGAGGAATGGGCCCGCACCTTCACCGGCACCGATGCGTGCGTCACCCCGGTGCTGACGTGGAACGAGGCCGCCGCCGACGAGCACTTGCGGGCGCGGTCCACGGTGATCACCGCCCACGGCGCCGACCAGGCCGCACCCGCCCCGCGCTTCTCGCGGACCCCGGCCGGACCGGTCGGGCCACCGCCCGCGGCGACCACGCCGCTCCACGAAATCGACTGGTAGGAAACTGATTACGCCGAATCGGCCCGCGTGGGAATCGGCGTTGTTAAGTTGATCATCAGTGGCCGTCAAAGCATCACGGGAATTCGTCGTCAACGCGCCGCCAGAAGTGGTCATGGAAGCGCTGACAGATGTCGGCGTCCTGTCATCGTGGTCGCCCCTGCACAAGGACATCGAAGTGGTCGACCGTTACCCCGACGGCCGGCCCCACCACGTCAAAACCACCATCAAGGTTCTCGGGCTGGTCGACAAAGAGGTCCTGGAATATCACTGGGGACCCGATTGGGTTGTCTACGACGCCAAGGGGACCTCTCAGCAGCATGGACAGCACGTCGAGTACACCCTCAAACCCGAAGGGGTCGACCAGACTCGGGTGCGCTTCGACATCACCGTCGAACCCGGTCGGCCCATGCCCGCGTTCGTCGTGCGCCGGGCGAGCGAAAGCGTTCTCGACGCGGCGGTAAAGGGATTGCGCGAACTGGTGAACCGCGGCAACCGTTCGGCCGAGTCCGAATAGTTCGCGTCCGCAGTTTTGGCCTTCGCCAGCGGCGCTGCTGTTGTTTACTGGTAAGCGGTGGCCATTCAAGCATCGTCGGAAATCGTCATTGACGCGCCTCCGGAACTGATCATGGAGGCGCTTGCCGATATGGACGCGGTGCCGTCATGGTCATTGGTGCACAAGCGGGTCGAGGTCGTCGACAAGCATCCCGACGGGCTGCCACACCATGTGAAGGTCACGATCTCGGTGACAGGCATCCACGACACGGAACTGCTCGAGTACCACTGGGGGCCGGACTGGATGGTGTGGGACGCCCGTAAAACCCCCCAGCAACACGGTCAGCACGGTGAGTACAACCTGAGCCGGCTGGGCGATGAGAAGACCAGGGTGCGATTCACCATCACCGTCGAACCGTTTGCGCCGCTACCGGAGTTCTGGGTCGCCCGGGCGCGCAAGAAAATCCTCTATTCGGCGCTGGAGGGCCTGCGCAAGCGGGTGATGGGCCCCAAAGGTTTCGGGGCGGCTACGTAACGGCGCGCAGTGCGCCCAGCCGTTTGATCGCCTCATCGAGGGTGTCGTCGCGTTTGCAGAAGGTGAAGCGCACCAAGTGATTCCACACGTCGGCCGGACCGTTCGTCGCGGCCGGGTAGCAGAACGGCGACATCGGGATCGCGGCGACTCCAACCCTTTCCGGCAGCTCCGCGCAGAACCGGCTGCTGTCCTCGTAGCCCAGCGGACGCGGGTCGGCGCACACAAAGTACGTGCCGGCGCTGTCGTGCACCTCGAACCCGACGTCGATCAGCCCGGCGGCCAGGCGATCGCGTCTGGCCTGCAA
>DASTKA010000075.1:0-16322 GCA_035716165.1 Mycobacterium sp.
ACCGCGCGCATGGTCAGGTTCGCGTACGACGATTCCCGCAGCTCCGCCAGCCCGGCATCGAGGACCTTGCGAATCGTCTGCCCGGGCCGGCGATCGGACCGGCGGGCCGCGCCGGCCTCTGCCGATTTCCCCGCAGCGACCGGGAGCGACGTATCTCTAGACACCCGTCCAGTGTAGGAACGTGACCTTTCCCCAACAACATCCGTTCGCCTAGGTGGGCCCAATCGCGGAATCCCGATAACAGACAGTTGTCCAGAAGAAATCGGGTCATAGAGTGGCGCCCATGGGCGAAGCGGACAGGCGTCGCTGGGACGAACGGTACGCGGCGAAGGGACCGCCACGGATCAGTTCGGTTGCGCCGCCCGGCGTTTTCGCGGCTCATGCCGATGTGTTCCCCACTGCGGGCAGCGCGCTCGACGTGGCCTGCGGGCAGGGGACCGGCTCGGTATGGCTGGCATCACGCGGACTACAGGTGGTCGGGTACGACGTCTCCCCGGTGGCCGTCAGCCACGCGCGGGAACTGGCCCAGCGTGCCGGGGTGGCGGACCGCTGTCGCTTTGACGTCGTCGATTTCGACGGCGGTCTACCGGTGGGGACGCCGGTCGACGTCGTCCTCTGCTGCAAGTTCCGCGACCCTCGCCTCGACCGGGCGATCATCGAACGGCTCTTGCCGGGCGGACTGCTGGCGATCGCCGCGCTGAGCGAGGTCGGGGCGGGCCCGGGCCCCTTCCGGGCTGTCGCCGGCGAGCTGCCCGCCGCCTTCGCCGGCCTGGACCTGATCGGCGCCGGCGAAGGCGACGGTCAGGCGTGGCTGCTGGCCCGGCGCTGAACCACCGGTGGCCTAGCCGGCACTTCCTTGCGCTCGGCTCGAGCGGCGACGGTCCGGCCGTCGGGCTGGGGTGCCGCTGCGGTGAGACATCGCCGATTCGGTGGGTGCGGGATTGGTCCTCGGCGACCTGCCGGACCGGCGACGCCGCTGTCCACCGGAGTTGGTGCGATGGTGCTGAGGCGCGTGTGAAGGCACCCTGGCGGCTGCGGGCGCCTGGTATGGCGCCACCTCACCGACGAGCGCTTGCACCGCCTCGGATGCGGCGGTCACCTGCTGAGGGGCGACGTTGATGCCGGCCTTGCGCATCAGCACCTGGGTGTCGCGGCGCTGCTCGGGCAGCACCACGGTGACGACGTCGCCGGCGCTTCCCGCCCGGGCCGTGCGCCCGGACCGGTGCAGATAGGACTTGTGCTCACTGGGCGGGTCGATGTGCACGACGAGTTCGACCTCGTCGACGTGCACACCGCGCGCGGCGATGTCGGTTGCCACCAGCACCCGGGCGCCGCCCGAGGCGAACGCCGCGAGGTTGCGCTCGCGCGCGGGCTGAGACAGGTTGCCGTGCAAGTCAACCGAGGGAACGCCCGACTCGGTGAGCTGCCTGGCGAGCTTGCGCGCTTGATGCTTCGTGCGCATGAACAGAATCCGGCGTCCGGTGCCGGATGCGAGCCGGTGCACTACCTCTTTCTTGGCTTCGGCATTGGCGACGTGGAACACGTGATGGGTCATCTCGGATACCGGTGAGTTGGCCTCATCGACCGAGTGCATTACCTCATTTCGGAGGAATCGTTTGACGAGTTTGTCGACACCGTTGTCCAGCGTCGCCGAAAAGAGTAGCCGCTGACCACCATTCGGGGTAGCGGCCAGGATCCGCGTGACTCCGGGCAGGAAGCCGAGATCGGCCATGTGGTCGGCTTCGTCGATCACGGTGATCTCGACCGCGTCGAGGCTGATCAACCGCTGCTGCATCAAGTCCTCGAGCCGGCCCGGGCAGGCCACCACGATGTCGACTCCGGACTTGAGGGCCGCGACCTGACGGCTTTGGGAAACGCCGCCGAAGACCGTGGTGATCCGCAGGCCGCAGGCCGTCGCCAACGGCTCCAGCGTCGCTGTGATCTGCGTCGCCAACTCCCGGGTCGGCGCGAGAACCAGCCCGGATGGCCGCGACGGCCGCCGGTTTCGCTCCGACAGGCGGCTGACGAGCGGGATCGAGAAGGCCAGCGTCTTGCCGCTCCCGGTCTTTCCGCGGCCAAGCACGTCCCGACCGGCGAGCGTGTCGGGCAGGGTCTCGACCTGAATCGGAAAAGGGTCTGTGATGCCACGCTTGGCGAGCGCCTCGACCAGGTGGTCGCGCACGCCGAGGTCGGCGAAAGTCTTGCTGGTGGTCACTTTTCGGTGCCTTTCAGGCATCGGTGGTGCCGAACCGCAGGCGGTAACGCCGCGCAGCATCGGCACGAGGTGGCGAGATTGCCGGATGGCAAAATCGATCGCCGCGAGACAAGCTAGTGCGGGATGCACGGATCATCCAGGTGACGAGCGCGATGTACTTCGCCGGCACCAATGGGATGAGGAAGCGTTCCACGACGGGTGTTGGCATGCAATGTCATGAAGCCAACGTTGCTGCCAGCGTAGCGTATCGGAACGCCAATGCTCTAATCAGCCTCGAAGACCGTGATGGCGAACATTGCGCAACCGCAAAGCGAATTCGGAGAATGGCGCTCTCCGGTAGTGTCACCAGGATGGAGCGCCGTGTCCTGGAAGCGGTCATTTATGAGCGCGAACCGCCGATTGCGCGGATCGTCCTGAACCGGGTGGACAAGGCCAATACCAAGGATGCCGTCCTGGTCAGCGAGGTCGACGATTGCCTGCACGAGGCCGACCGGGATAAGGACATCAAGGTCGTCATCCTCAAGGCGAACGGTAAGGGATTCTGCGGCGGCCATGTGGCGCGCTGGGGGCCGGACGAGAACCCGTATCCGGACTTCGGGAACACGTTCGAGGACCTCTACAAGGGCACCGCCGATCTGTTTCTGTGGCCGACGCTCTATCTGTGGGAATTCCCCAAGCCGACCATCTCGCAAATCCATGGATATTGCATGGGTGGCGGGATCTACCTCGGCTTGCTCACCGACTTCTGCGTCGCCTCCGAGGACGCGTATTTCCAGATGCCACTTGCCCAAAGCCTCGGCGAACCCGGCGGTCACACCATGATCGAGCCATGGCTGTTGATGAATTGGCATCGCACCATGGACTGGCTGCTGCTGGCGCCCACGTTGTCCGCGCAGCAGGCCCTCGAGTGGGGGCTGCTCAACCGGGTGGTTCCACGCGACGACCTCGAGGACACCGTGGAGGAGATGGCGCGCAAGATCGCCCAGATTCCGTTGACCACACTGATGGCGGTCAAGAACAACGTGAAGCGCGCGTGGGAATTGATGGGCATGCGGGTGCATCTCCAGGTCAGCCACATCCTGACGAACATGGTCGGTGCCGCGTCCGATGTGCAGGCGCGGCGGGCCGAGCTGATGCAGTCGGGCATGAAGCCGCGCGATTTCGTCGATCGCGACGAGTCCTAGCGGGTCCGCTCGCCGGCGATCTTTCGGCCGGCGGCGTGCCGCGCCGCGACGTAGCCGAACACCATGGTGTAGGCGATGCTTCCGCCGGCGCCCAAATAGTTTCGGCCCATCACCGTCGCCGTGATGTTGCCCGTCGCGTACAACCCGTCGATCACGCAGTCGTCCTCGTCGAGCACCTGCGCGTGTTCGTTGGTGATGACGCCTCCGCACGTCCCGACATCGGCGGGCAACACCCGGGTGGCGTAGTACGGTGGCCGCTCGAGTGGCCCTAACGCGGCGTTCGGGCGATAGCCGGGATCACCCAGGCAGTCGTTGTACGCCGACTGGCCGCGGCCGAAATCGGGGTCGAGGCCCTTGACCGCAAACCCGTTGAACCGCTTGACCGTTTGCTCGAGCGCGTCGGCGGGGACGTCGATCTGGCTTGCGAGATCGGCGAGGGTCGCACCGCGCAGGACCGCGCCCCGCTCGATCAGTTCCTCGGGCAGGCTGCGCTTTTTGAACGGGTTGGCGCCCGAGACGTATCGGCGGATGTAGCCCTCGTCGAAGACCATCCAGCAAGGCACCGCCTTATTGGCGTACATGGCCTTGCCGACTTCCACGTAGGAGTTCGACTCGTTGCAGAATCTCTTGCCGGCCCCGTCGACGTAGATGGCACCGGGCCGCTGCCGGCCGCTGCCGAGCGCTCTCGCCGCATCACCGCCGTCGGCGATGAAAATGGATGGCAGCCACCAGGCCTCGTCCAGCAGGTCGGTCTTCGCGCCGAGCCGCATCGCGGTCTGAAGCACCTCGCCGGTGTCGCCGGCATTGGCGATCGACCAGCGCCCCTCGTTGGGCTGGTCGCCGCTGTAGCGGCGGCGCATGTCCGCATTGCGGCTGAAGCCGCCCGCCGCGAGCAGTACGCCCTTGCGCGCCTCGATATTCAGCGTGGCGCCGCCGCGGGTGACGCGCGCGCCGACGACGCGGCCGTCCTCGACGATCAGATCGGCCATGGCCGCCTCAGTCCAGATCGGCGGGTCGCCGCGCAGGTCGATCAGCACCTTCAGCATCTGGCCGATGAGTGAGGCTCCGTTGGTGAGCATCTCGCGACGGCGCAGCCGCGCCGCCCTGGTCCGCGCGAACACCCGCATCGCCACGGCAAAGGCGCGCGGCGACCGGTTGAAGTACTGCACCGAGCGCAACTCGTTCGTCTTGAGGACGAACCCCCCGTAGCTCTTGGCCATGGACGGCTGGACCTTGTCGCGCCAGTCTCCCAGCGCCGCCGCGTCATAGGGAACGCATTCGATGGCACGACCGGACTCGTTGCCGCCCTTGTGGTTCGGGTAGTAGTCGCTCCAGCCGGGGCACCGCACGAACCGGACGCCCTTGCGGGTCAGGAAGTTGATCATCTCGTAGCCCGCGGTCAGGAACGTCTCGCGGCGCGCCGGTGACGAGGCGGCCCCGATGTCGCCGACGACGTCGTCGAAGTACGCCAGGCCGTCCTCATGCGAGTCCGCGATGCCGTCGGCGCGCATCAACGGGTTGTTCGGCAGCCACACCATGCCACCGGAAAGTCCGGTGGAACCGCCCACCAGCGCCTGCTTTTCGAGCACCAGCGGCTCGATGCCGGAGTCGAGCGCCGCCAACGCCGCGGCCATGCCGCCCCCGCCGCTGCCCGCGATGAGCAGATCGACGGAGTGGTCCCACTGCGTGCTCATCGTGCCGCCCTTCCGACGGCCCCGAAGGTCGAAGTGAAGCCGAGATCCACCATCGGAACGTCGATGGTGGTGTTGGTCTTCTGAATGGCGGGTACCAGCGTGTCGTACGGCAGTCCGGCGAGGAAGCCGTCGATGACGCGTTCGAAGTTCGAGATGAGTCCCTCGATTCTGCTGGACAACCTCATGTAGTCAAAACCCTTCGAGTGCAGTCCTTTTTGTTGCCTGGGCAGATTGGAGAAGTCCTGCGCGGGAATCGGCGGCCAGCGCGGGTCGTCGGGCGCCATCGGAACCGGAGGCGTCGGCTTCGGCGTGCTCTGGTCGGGGGGGATGCGGGTGAGTGACCAGATCTCGAAGAGGGTTTCCTCCGGCCCCAGCGGCCGGATCCGGTAGGACGAGGCGCTGCTGTACTGCGGCAGCACGAAGTAATGCGGGAAGCAGAAATTGATGGCCTCGGTAATGCCGCGCCGCGCCAGATCGTTGAGGTCGGGGATATCGCAGCCCCTGGCGCGGTGCCAGTGCACGATGGCGTCGTTGAGGGTACTGCGCCAGACGGCCATCGCCTCGGCCGGATCCGACGGCAACTCCATGTCCTGCAGGCCTTCGGCGATGCGGACGTCATTCTCGTGCGTCATGCCGGCCATGCCCTCACCGAGCGTGCGCATGAAATAGAGATTGATCTGCGCTAAGCCCGGTGGCTTAGTTGACGAGGCGGGCATGCTCGACGGCAGCAGCTGCGGGTGGGTCTGCGGGACGTGATAGCCCTCCATGAAGGCGGCCGTCGCCAGCTTCCAGTTCACCGGCAGCCGGCACGACTGCCACCACTCGACGCGCAGCGACTCCACCTTCCAGGCGTCGTAGATCGATGCGAACGGCTCGAAGCAGTCGCGCAACGGCGGTGCGTCGTCGTCGAGGTTGATCCATGCGCATCCGCCCCAGACCTCGCAGCGCACCGAGACGAGGCGAAGATCCTCCGGGCTCAGGTTGTGCTCCTCGAACTCCTCGGGCCTCAGCACAAACGTGTTACGCCCATCCATGCCCCAGCACCAGCCATGGAAGGGGCACACGAAGGTGCGCCGATTCCCGTTGCCTTCCACCAGCTTCACCCCGCGATGGCGGCACGCGTTGTGATAGGCGCGCACGGTCTCGGCGTCCAGCCGGACCACGATGATGGAATCGTCAAGAATCTCGTACTCGACATAGTCGCCCGCCTTGGGGATTTCCTCGAGGCGGCAGGCCATCTGCCACACCCGCGGCCAGAGCAGTTCGTTTTCGAGCGCGTAGAACTCCGGGTCGTAGTACCGCTGCTTGGGAATCCGATCGGCGGCCTGGACCGCCCACGGCACCGGAAGCGGCGTCCAGTTCACGTCTGTGGTCACCATGTCGATTCCCTCTTCATAGGATTCGCGATGCCCGTCCCTGCCAGTAACGCTCGCGAATGCGTCTCTTGTAAAGCTTTCCGTTCGGGTCCCGCGGCAGCTCGCGCTCGAATTCGACGGTGCGCGGGCACTTGTAGCCGGCCAGGTGCGCCCGGCAATATTCGAGCAGTTCGGCCTCGAGCTCGGGTCCGGGTACCACGCCCTCGGCCGGCTGCACGACGGCCTTGACCTCTTCGCCGAACTCATCGTTGGGAACCCCGAATACCGCCGCGTCGAGCAGCTTGGGATGCATGACGAGCAGGTTCTCCGCCTCCTGCGGGTAGATGTTGACCCCGCCGGAGACGATCGTGAACGTCGACCGGTCGGTGAGATACAGGAACCCGTCCCGGTCGACATAGCCCATGTCGCCGAGCGATCGCCACCCGCGGTCGTTGTACACCGATGCCGTTTTGGCGGGATCCTTGAAGTATTCGAAGTCGGGTCCACCCTCGAAGTAGAGCTCGCCGGATTCGCCGACGGGAAGCTCCTGACCGTCCTCACCGACCACGTGCACCGCGGCCATCGGGATCCCCACCGAACCGGGATGCGCGAGCCAGTCCTGCGGCCCGATCGTGGTTCCCGCGAATCCCTCGGTGCCACCGTAGTATTCGTGGATGATCGGTCCGAACCACTCCATCATCCGGTGCTTGACATCGACCGGGCACGGCGCCGCCGCGTGTATGACGCATTGCAGGCTCGAGACGTCATAGCGTTCCCGGACCGCCACCGGCAACTTGAGCATTCGCACGAACATCGTCGGTACGAACTGCGCGTGGGTCACCCGGTGGGTCTCGATCAGGCGCAACACCGCCTCGGCGTCGAACTTTTTCATCAGGATCGACGCGGCGCCCACCCGGTTGGCCGCCATGGTGTAGTTCACCCCGGCCGCGTGATACAGCGGCGCGGGGGACAGGTACACGCTCGAGGAGCTCATGCCGTATTTGTGGATGAGCGCCATCTCGAGCACCGACTGAGCCCAGGATCCGTTGCCGTCGACGGGAAGCGGTCGCCGCACCGCCTTGGGCCGCCCGGTGGTGCCGGATGAATAGAGCATCTCCGACCCGTCCGAAACCGGTGGGGGCGCTCCGGCCGCCGCCAGCGCGTCCTCATATGACTGCCAGCCGGCCATGAAATCCCCGATCGCGATGTGGGCAACGACGCCGGCATTGGCGTTACGGATGTGCGCGGCCAGTCCGGGCATCGAGGCGTCGACGAATACCGCTTTGGCGTCCGAGTCGTCGATGACGTAGCTGACCTCCTCGGGGAGGAAGTGGATGTTGACCGGGGTGTAGTAGAGTCCGGAAAGCTGAGCACCCCAGGTGATTTCGAGAAATTCCGGCCGGTTCGGCAGTACCAGCGCGACGCCGTCGCCGCGGCGCAGCCCCGCCTCGTGCAACACGGCGGCCACCCGCCGGCTGCGGGCATACAGTTCGCCGAACGAGATCGTGCCGCCGTCGGTGACCAGGGCCGGCGACTGTGCGGCTGCGATCGCGTGATCGGCGATGTTCACCGGCGGAACCTAAGTTGTTGCGGCGCCGTCGGTCTGGGCGGCGGCCGCGGCCTGTCGCCGGGCGTGCTCGGACGGCAGCACCTTGTCCTTGAACACGGTCTGGATCAGCTGCTGCACGTCCTTGCTGATCGAGGCGAGCGCGACGAGGTCGTTGGAGCTCTGCCAGTGCACCCGCATGCCCATCAACTCCCAGGCGCGTTTGAGGTTGGCCTTGGTGAGCATCAGGGTCGTCAACGGCGCCTGCGCGATGTGACGGGCGATCGCGTCGACGCGGTCGTCGAGCTGGTCTCGCGGGACGACCTCGTTGACGAGGCCGACGTCGAGCGCCTTCTTGGCGTCGATCACCTCCGCGGTGAACAGGTAGTAGGCGGCGCGGCGCCAGTTCATGAACACCCAAGGCTCGATGGAACATTCACCGGACGGCATGCCGAACCCCTGCAGCGGCGGGTAGGAGAAGTAGGCGTCCTCGGAGGCGATGACGATGTCGGTGGTCAGGCCCATGTGGGTGCCACCGCCCACGCAGTAGCCGTGCACCTGCGAGATGGTGGGCTTGGAGAACTCCCACAGGTTCAAGGTCGGCTTGACGAAGAGGTCCGACTGCGCCTTCCACGGGTGGCCCGTGACCATGGCGTTCTCCACGAACGACGGGTAGTCGACGGCGTTGTTGCCGATCGCGTGCCCCGAGCAGAAGCCCTTGCCGTTGGCCTTGAGCACCAGCACCTTGATGTCATAGTCGCGGTCGGCGTCCAGCAGCGCGGCGTCGACCTCTTCGGCCAGCTTCTGGTCCTGGGCGTTGGCCTTCTCCGGCCAGTTGAGCGTGATGCGGGCGATCGGGCCCTCTTTTTCGTAGATGATCCGTTCGCGGGTCTCGTTGAGATCCATAGGGCTTACCCTTCCTCGTTGGACGTTATGACGCCGATTTCCGCGCCGATGTCGTAGGTTGTCCCGACCTGACCCGTCCAGCGCACGGTGCCGGTTGCCCCCGCTTCGATTTCCTGTTCCACCTTCTCGGTGGCGATCACGTAGATCGGCGTTCCCGCTTCGACGCGCTCACCGGCGTCGACGAGCAACCCGGTGAGTTCGGCCTCGGACACGGCCACAGACACCCGGGGAATGCGAATGACGAAGTCAGCCATGCATCTTCGCCTTCTTGCAGGTGCGCTGGGCCGCTTCGATGATGCGTGCCGGCGACGGATACATCTGGGCTTCGAGCGCGGCGGCGGCCGGGTTGGGCACGAACCGCGTGGCGACCCGCTCGATGGGTGCGGCGAGTTCGCCGAACAACTCGGTCGCGAGGATCGCGGCGATTTCGGCTCCCGGGCCGCCGAATTGGACCGCGTCGTGGACGATGACGGCCCTGCGAGTGCGTCCGACGGACGCGGTTAGTGTCTCGACGTCCAGCGGCACCAGGGTGCGCAGGTCGATGACCTCGGCGCTGACTCCCTGCTCGGCCAGGGTGGCCGCCGCCGCGAGCGCGTCGTGCACGCAACGTCCGTAGCAGATCAGGCTCACGTCGGTGCCGGGCCGCTTGATGTCGGCCTGGCCCAGGGGGATCGAGAACCCGGGATCGAGCGGGACGGGCCCCTTCTTGCTCTGCAGCCGGATGGTTTCGATGAACAGGCAGGGGTCCGGGTCGAAGATCGCCGCCGACAGCAGGCCTTTGCCGTCGCGCGGGGTGGACGGCACGATCACCTTCATCCCGGGGATGTGCATGAACCACGCTTCCAGGCTTTGCGAATGCGTCGCACCGGTGGCCAGCCCGGCGTAAACCTGGGTGCGCACGGTGATCGGCGCCGAGGTGCGCCCGGCCGTCATGAACCTGAGTTTGGCGGCGTTGTTGATCAGCTGGTCGGCGGCGATACCGATGAAGTCCATGATCATGATCTCGGCCACCGGCAGCAGCCCGTCGATGGCGGCGCCGACGGCCGCGCCCAGGATCGCGGCCTCCGAGATCGGTGTGTCGAGGACGCGTTCGTGGCCGTACTTGGTCGACAGCCCCGCGGTCGGACCGGACGCGCCGGGATCGGCGATGTCCTCACCGAGCAAGAACACCCGCTCGTCGGCCGCGAGCGCCTGATCCAGCGCGAGGTTCAGCGCCTCGCGCATCGTCATCTCTTTTTCGTCCATCGCCAAATCCTCAGACCGGGAACCGGATTCCAGTCGCGTACACGTCCCGGTCGAGTTCGTCCGCCGTCGGCGAATCCGCGCTCATCACCGCCTGCAGGGCGGCTTCCACCGTCGCGGCCGCCTCGTCTTCGATGCCGGCGAGTTCGTCCTCACCGCAGGTGCCGGCGTCGGCGAGGTGTCGGCGGAAGCGCGGCACCGGATCGGCAGCCAGCGCCGCTTCGAGTTGATCCTTGGGTATGTAGGGCATCCGGTCCCCGAAATAGTGGCCGCGGAAGCGGAACGTCACGCATTCGATGAAGGTCGGACCGGCGCCGCCGCGGGCCCGCTGCAGCGCCGCGTCGAGGGCGCCTTTCACCGCCAGCGGGTCGTTGCCGTCGACGCGGACACCCGGCATCCCGTATCCGGCGGCCCGATCGGCCACCTGCTCGAGCTTCATGGTGTCGGCGGTCGGGGTCATCTCGGCGTACTGGTTGTTCTGGCAGACGAACACCATGGGCAGGTCCCAGAGCGCGGCCATGTTGGCGGCCTCGTGGAAGGAGCCGGTGTTGGTGGCGCCGTCGCCGAAGCTGACGACCGTGACCCGGTCGAGCCCCTTGCGCTTGGCGGCCATCGCCAATCCCACGGCCACCGGCGGCCCGGCCCCGACGATGCCGGTCGAAAGCATCACGCCGACCTCGGGTTTGGCGATGTGCATGGTGCCGCCCTTGCCCCGGCTGGCGCCCACGGTGCGGCCCATCATTTCGCCGTAGATCTCCTCGAGCGGGACTCCCTTGCCGATGAGGTCGTGCAACCCGCGGTAGGTGGTGACCAGCTGATCGTCGGGCCGCAGCGCGACACCCAGCGCGGCGGCGATCGCCTCCTGACCGCGGGAGGGCCAGTACACGCACATGAACTCCCCGGTGCCGATCCCCTTGGACAGCCGATCGTCGGCCGCCTTCATCAGCACCATGAGGGCGTAGAGGCGCCGTTGCATCGAGCCGTCATCGGTCATCGCGTAGTCCCGTTGCGGTGCAGTCGGATTCGTGCCACCGGCGTCACGCGCCCGACCATGGTTTGACCTTGAGGAAGCCGCCGCCGTCCACGCGGAGTTGCTGTCCGGTGATATAGCGGGCGGCGTCGGAAGCGAGGAACAATACCGCCTCGCTGATGTCCTCGGGCTCGACGTAGGGGATAGGCATCGCCTGGACGAACGGGAAGATCGGTTCGGCGTCCTCGCGGGTCGGCTCCTTCAGGTCGGGACGGAAGGCCCGGTACATCGGCGGGCTGTGCAACATGTCGGTGTTGACGTTCGTCGGGTGCACCGCATTCATCCGGATGGAGAACGGAGCGAGCGCCAGGGCGAAGTCGTTGACATAGTGCGCGGCAGCCAGTTTCGCGAAGGCGTAGCCCGCTCCGCCGGGGCCGCCGTCGATGCCGGTGGTGTTCATCGACGACATGAAGGCCGCGTTGGACCCGATGACGACGATCGACGCGCCGGCCTCTAGGTGTTTGAGGCTGGCATGTACGAGGTTGAGCACGCCGACCAGGTCCACGTCGACCGCATCGGCGAAGGCCTTCGGTGGCAGGCCCGCGGTCAGTGGGCAGATGCCCGCGTTGGCCACCACGACGTCGAGGTGCCCGAATTCGGCGACACCCTCGTCGATGGCCGTGGACAGGGCGACGCGGTCGCGAACGTCGGCGACCGCGGTGAAGGCGCGCTGCCCCTCCTTCTCCACCAGGCGTGCCGTTTCATCCAGGTCCTCGGGGCGCGCCAGGGGATACTCATTGGTGTCGATGTCCGTGCAGATATCCACGGCAATGATGTCCGCGCCTTCGGCGGCCAGCATCCGCGCATGCGAACGTCCCTGACCGCGCGCGGCGCCACTGACCACGGCCACCTTGCCGGTTACCCTGCCCATCGCCCGTCCTTCGTCCGTGTATACAGATCACGACCCACGTTGCTGCGCAACGCCATTCGTGGGTACGACTCATGCCGGCGCCGGGAGGAATCGGCTGCTCGCCCGTCCGTGCCGCACCACGACGCACCTGTCACCGCGGGAGGCGCCGGAATGAGACCCCTGGTCGGCTCCATCGCATCTCTTCCACGAAAAACTGCGCTGACCTGCAGATGGGCTATCACTACGCCCAAGACTAGCTAGAATATCTAAAATAGCAAGGAATGGACACGACGAGGGGATTGACGATGTCTGACGAGCACGGTGGTGTCCTTCGCGGGGTGCGAGTGATCGAACTGGCATCGTGGACCTATGTGCCCTCCGCGGGTGCCGCCCTGTCGGACTGGGGAGCCGACGTCATCAAGGTGGAGGGCGTCAGCGCGGGCGATCCCGGACGGGCGCTGGTCGTGGGTGGCTTCACCCGCCAGGCGGCCCGTCCGGATGCCGACTTCATCCTCGAGCTGGGCAACCGCGGCAAGCGCAGCATTGCCATCGACATCAAGTCGGAAACGGGTCGCGAGCTGTTCGGCCGGCTGTTGGCCAGTGCCGATGTGTTCTTGACCAATTGGTTGCCCGGCGCGCTCGAACGGGCCCGGCTGACCGTCGAGGACATCCGCTCGTTCAACCCGAAGATCATCATCGCGCGCGGCACCGGGCTGGGCGTCCGCGGACCCGACCGCGATCGCGGTGGATTCGACGCCGCCACGTACCTGGCGCGCGGCGGGGTCGCCTATACGCTCACGC
The DNA here is from genome assembly GCA_035716165.1 of Mycobacterium sp. Classification (GTDB taxonomy): domain Bacteria; phylum Actinomycetota; class Actinomycetes; order Mycobacteriales; family Mycobacteriaceae; genus Mycobacterium. Next base: position 12,824 of record DASTKA010000075.1, read on the forward strand.
CGTTCGGCAGCGAGAACCCCGCGGTTCAGGGGCCCGGCTTCGGTGACCTGCAGGGCGGGGCGACGCTGGCCGGCGGGGTTTGTGCCGCGTTGTTCCACCGGGAACGCACCGGCGAACCGGTCATCGTCGACTCTTCGCTGCTGGCGCAGGCGATGTGGTCGATAGCGCCGTCCATTTCGGCGGCCGACTTCTTCGATATCGACGGGATTCCGGGTGCACCGCCGGGGCTGGCCATCAACCCGCTGGTCAATCGGTACAAGACCAAGGACGGCCGGTGGATCCAGCTGGTGTTCCTGCAGCCCGACAAATTCTGGGTGGGCTTCTGCCGGCGCATGGGACTGGCCGAACTGGCCGACGATGAGCGATTCGTCCCGTCGGCCAACCTGGTCGCCAATGCGGCCGCCGCGACCGAGCTGCTGGCCAATACCTTTGCCCGTCACGACCTCGCGCACTGGCGGGAGGTGCTCGCCGACGAGCCGGGCGTGTGGGGTGCGCTGGCGACGCCCCGGGAAACCCTCAACGACCCGCAAGTCGAACCCAACGGATACGTCGTGACTAATGTCGACGACCACGGTGAGAAGTACCGAATCGTCGCCGCGCCAGTGCAATTCAACGAGACGCCACCGTCTCCCGCGCGGGCCCCGGAGCACGGGCAACACACCGAGGAGATCCTGCTGGAACTCGACATCGATTGGGATGACATCGCCAAGGCGAAGGACGTCGGGGCGATTCTTTAGTCGGCCAGGCCGGCGGCCAATCGCGCCGCTTCACAGCCGTTTCCGGTACCACGAGTCGCGAATTTTCGTGATGAGGGGCCGATTCCGAAACGGTCACAGCCGCGTATCAATGTCAGTGGTGCACTGGCACAATGCGGCGGCTCCGCAAATCATTGCACAGGGCGCCTTTTCGGGATTGCGGCCGCGACGATGCGCAACGCACGAATTCCTGCCGCTACGCGAGTAGCGGTTTCACGAGGGCGCAGCAGGAGGTATCAACAATATGACGACGAACTGGGTCCCCGCCCAAACTTCGTGCGGCCCGAACTCCGGTCGCATTCTCGACACCGCGCGGGGCATTCTCATCGGTCTTCGCCGGTGTCCGTCCGACGCCGCTCTGGACGAACTGCACAACGCGGCGATACGGCACAAAGTACCCGTATTCGCCATGGCTTGGGCCCTGGTCCACTTGGCGGGCGACGGCGAGAAGACCCCCAGTTTCGTCGACGCGCAGGCCGCGGCCCGCCGCGAATGGGGTCAGCTGTTCAAAACAGCCGCGCTTACCTGTTGAGCGTGCACCGAGACGTTGGGGCGGCCGAGCTTTCGAGGGGTAACCCGGCCGCCTCCAACTAAAACAACAACAGCGACAGGCTATTTCGGCGGCGGCAGCTCGCGTGGGCCGTCGGGCGGGCCCAGTTCCGGCGGTCCGTCCCGCTTCGTCAGCGCACGCCGGCGGTCGCCCTCTGCGGACTGAACCGACAACCTGTCGGCATCATGTCCGGCCCCCCGCGGCAGGGACGAGTGGGAATCGCGACCGGCCACCGGGCGCTGTGCATGCCTGCCCGGATGTTGCCGCGACGAGCCGACGAATTCCGCGCTCCCCGATGGTGTCTCGCTGCCGGCGTGCTGCCCGGACAGCTGGGTGTCCGAGGCATCGGAATTGACCGTCACCTTGCGGTGGCGCTTGAGCGTGAACGTGATCTCCTCGGTCTCCTCGAGGACCCCTTCGAACACCTGGCGCGCGGTGCGCAGTGGCTGGGTGGTGGTGTCGATCACTTTGGTCACGAACGGCGGTACCAGCGGGCGAATCCAGCGGGCGGCTGCCTTGGTGGCATCCGGGATCGACGGGATCAACGGTGCACTCCGTTCATGGTGCGGCTCGACCTCTCGGCCCGCCGACAGCGGAGCGGGCAGGCGCTCCGGAACGTCGGGGGTCGCGGGACTGACGAAGTCCGTGGCCGGCTCCGGCGCCGGCAGTTGGGTGATCGCCCGGCTGGCCGCCTCGGCTTCGGCGGCGATCGGCAGATAGATGTCATCGTCGCCCGGCTCGAAGGCCCGCTGCGACGGCGCGTGCACCGGGCTCTCCAAAGCCTCACAAACCCGGCGGCGCTGCTGCTCGCGGTCGATCTCGGTCTGCGCCTCGATGGCGAGCCGAGCCTGCGTCAATTGATGCTCGGCCCACAGGATTTCGGCCTCGCGGCGCACCTCCGCGCGCTTGACCGCGACGGCGGTGTCCGCGTCGAGCTCGGCGCGTTCGCGCTCGGCGCGGGAGGTGGCACGGCGATCGTGGGTCGTCTCACCGCGCCACAAACCCAAGATCAGGGGCGTCAGGTAAAGCAGCACGCAAACCCCGATCGTCAGCAGCCGCAGAGTCATCGCCCCGGCGTCGGCGGTGGTGAGGTCATTCATCGCGACCCACCGCGCGCCCAAACCGCGGCCGGCGTCCGCCACGACGCCATTCCGCGCGTCGGCCAGCGCTTGCTCCTGTCGCGAGATCGTGGCGTCCAGCTCCGGTGCCCGGCCGTCCCGCGCTGCCAGCGCCGTGTCCAGTTCGTGCTGGGCATCGGCGAGAAGCTCGTTGGCCGTGCGTGTCTCGGGCCCGGTACCGGGGTCACCGGTGATCGAGGTCTGCGGGCAGCCGGCCGTGGGGTGGTACTCGCAGCGGGCGATGACCAAGGCCTTGTCCTGCCGGTCGCGGGCCTGCGCGACGCCGGCGTCCAGCGCGGCGCGGGCATCCCTGGCCTGCTGGAGGGCGGTCGATGCCTGCACGACGGCGGGGGCCGATTCGGCGTTGCGGAGCGCCCGTTCGTCGAGACGGTGGTCGATGGAGGTGGCGAGAAGGGCCAGTGCCGCGAGCTCGCCGACGACGACGCCCACCGCCGCCGCCACCGCGAGGCGTCCCACGAGGCCCGTGCGGCGCCGCTCTGGGCCGGGGATCGTGCCGCGGGTGATGGCGCCGACCAGCAGACCGAAGACCAGGGTGAGCGGCAGGACGGCCGGCAGCGGCCAGCGGGTCGCCCCGCCGTTCGCCAGCGTCGCGACCAGCCAGGCCAGCACCGCGCCCAACAACACGACCGCGCCTGCGACGGCGTGGGCGGACCGTTCGTGACGCTCACCCAGCTCGCGCCGGTGTCCGCCGCCGAGCCAGATCAGCACCCCCGACGCCCGGGTCAGGCCCGCGCGCTGCTCGATTACTTCCTCGGGCATGAGAATGAAACACCTCCACCCTCAAGCCTCGCAGGCCACCGCCCGACACATCGAATCGAAGCGCCCCGCCTGTGGCGCGCTTCACAAATTCGCGGAGTCGGCGCACGTCGTCGACGAAGCATCGATCGCATTTGCCAGCGGGCATGAGCGAATCTGACCCGGAATTCCTGCGACGCGAGCAGATCAGCGACTGTTCTGGCAGGTGACATGAGACGGTGTAAGCCTATGACGAATCACCATTATGTCACCTACGAAGAGTTTGGCCGCATGTTCTTCGAGGTCGCCGTCACCCCCGA
>DASTKA010000076.1:0-14423 GCA_035716165.1 Mycobacterium sp.
TCCTCTGCCGTGCTGCCGCCGTACCGCAGCCGGCATTGCAGCGGGCAATTGTTCTTGATGACCCGATCGGGTCCATCACACTCCCGAGCCACGATGACGTCACTCCTTCAGGTGCGCGACCTTATGAGTGCATCGTGCGGCGCAGAAGTTTCAGGCGCGGGTGTGGGATGTTTCCGCTGTGTTAAGGGTGCGGCCGATCGGCAGCTAGTAAACGTCGCGGTGATAGCGCTTGTCGGCGCTCAACGACTGGACGTAATCCTTCGCCGCCTCCGGGTCGAGCTTGCCGAATTCTGCCGCGATCTCGCAGAGCGCTCGATCCACGTCCTTGGCCATGGGATCCGCGGTGCCGCAGACGTACAGCTGGGCGCCGTCCTGCAACCAGCTCCACAGCTGCGCCCCACGTTTGCGCATCAGATGCTGCACATAGACCTTGTGCTGCTGGTCCCGGGAGAACGCCAGGTCCAACTCGGTGAGGAACCCGTCGTCACACATTTTCTCGAGTTCCTCGCGGTAGTAGAAGTCGGTGGCCGCGTGCTGCTCGCCGAAGAAGAGCCAGTTGGGTCCGGTGTGGCCGAGGGCGCGCCGTTCCTGCAGGAAGCCGCGGAAGGGTGCGATGCCCGTGCCGGGGCCGATCATGATCATCGGCGTGTCTGACTCACTCGGCGGCCGAAAGTTACTCGACGGCTGCAAAAAGACGGCGACCCGATCGCCGGGGGAGCGATCGGCCAGGTACGTCGAACACACCCCGCGGCGTGCGACGCCCTGAAAGTTGTAGCGCACGGGGGAGACCGTCAGGTGAGCCTCGCCCGGACACTCCTTCGGGCTCGACGAGATCGAGTACAGCCGCGGCTGAAGGCGTTTGAGGACGCGCAGCCACTCGTGGGCCGATGCGGAGACCGGCAGCTTGGCCAGCAGGTCGATGGACTGTCGACCCCACGTCCAATCCGCGAGTGCGCGTTTGTTTTCCGGCTTCAGCAGCTCCGCGAGTGTCGAGTCGCCGGTGCGCTCCTGCACGAACCGCACCACGTCGCGGCTGATGTGGGCGATCTCGATGCGCTCGGTGAGCGCCGAGCGCAACGACATCAGACCGTGCTCACCGACCTCGACCGGGGTCTGCCCGTTCAGTCCGGTGACCGACAACCATTCGTCGACCAACTGGTCGTTGTTGCGCGGCCAGACGCCGAGCGCGTCACCGGCCTCGTAACTCACGGATTCTTCCGGCATGTCGAAAACCAGGTGCCGCACGTCTTTTGTCGATTGCGGCTGACTCAACAGGGTGTTGCGGACCATCCCGGTGATCAGCGGATGCTTTTTGTTGTAGGTATTTTTCGGAGCACCGGGGCGAGACGGTGTCGCGACCACCGAAGTGCGGGCCGTCGCCGTCGCACTTCCGTCTCTGCTGACTGATGTGGGCGTCCGGGTCAGGGTTTCGATGACGTCGCCCACCCACTTCGCCGCGGTGTCGTCGTAGTCGGGTTCGCAGTCCATCCGGTCGGCAATGCGGGCTGCTCCCAGCTCGGCGAGGCGCGCGTCCAGTTTGCGTCCGTGGCCGCAGAAATCGTCGTAGTTGGAGTCGCCCAGCGCCAGCACGGCGTAGCGGGTGTCGGTGAATCGCGGTGCGCTGTCGGACGTCAGCGCCCGCCAGAGGGCGGCGCCGTTGTCCGGCGCTTCGCCGTCGCCGGTGGTGCTGGTGACGAGCAACAACTCTCGCGTCGTCGCCAACTCGGCCGGCGGGAAGTCATCCATGCTGTGCAGGACGACCGGAAACTCGGCGGCGGTCAATCGCGCGGCGATCTCGGCGGCGAGCTCCTCGGCGTTCCCGGTCTGCGATGCCCACAGCACCACGATGGGAGCGCGCTCGGTCCCGGGTTTGGCAGGGGCCGGCGTGGCGGGCGGTTGCTGAGCGGCCGGCGGCGAGGTCGATTCAGCCCCCGCTAGCTCGGGCCCGTCGCTGCGCGAGAACAACCCCGCCAGCAGGCCGTCCACCCACAGCCGGGTGCTGGAATCGAACGGCGCGCTCAGCGGCAGGGTGGGCACCCCGCCTGTCCGGCGACCGGCGGTTGAGCGAAGCCCGGACAGCATGCCGGCCAGGTATGAGCGGCCGAGCGCATTGAATTCCGGCTTGGGTTGTGCTGCCACACCCAGCAATTCGCCGAGCGCGTCGACTTGTGCCACGCTGATTTCTCGTACCTCCGTGGGTGCGGATTCTGGTGTGTCGGTGGCTACCGGTGTCTCCGTGGCCGAATCGGGTTGAGAGACGGCGACCTTGGCCAGTGTGACGGCGCACGCCTTGAATTCCGGTTGGCTGGAGATGGGATCGACGGCGTCGTTGGTGACGGCGTTGATCGAGAGGTATTCGCCGAAGGCGTCGTTCCAGTGGAAGGGCGCGAAGCAGTTTCCGGATCGCACCCGGTCAGTGATGACGGCGGGCAGTACGGCACGGCCGCGGCGGGAAGCGATTTCGACCTGATCGTTTTCGGCGATGTGCAGCCGGGCGGCGTCGTCGGGATGGATCTCGACGAACGGCCCGGGATTGAGTCTGTTGAGTTTGGCGACCTTGCCGGTCTTGGTCAGGGTGTGCCACTGGTGCGGCAGGCGACCGGTGTTCAGCAGGAACGGGTAGTCGTCGTCGGGCATCTCCTCGGGCAGCAGGTGTGGGCGGGCGAAGAAGACCGCGCGCCCCGTCGGCGTGGGGAAGGCCAATCGCGGTACGCTGCCGTCCTCGCGGACCAGCTGCGTCTGGCTGACGCCGTCATTGAGGTACCGGATCGGGTTGCGGTCGCCCTCGGCCTCCGGTGCGCATGGCCACTGCAGCGGGGTCTGCCGCAGCCGCTCATAACTGACGCCGCGCAGGTCATAACCGGTCTTGGGGTTGGAGAACCGTTTGATCTCTTCGAAGACCTCCTCGGCGGAGTCGTAGTTGAATGCCTCCGAAAAGCCCATCTCGCAGGCGATCCGGGCGATGATCTGCCAGTCGGGCAGAGCTTCGCCGGTCGCCGGAACCGCCGGCTGGAACAGCGTCATGTTGCGTTCGCAGTTGACCATGACCCCCTCGGACTCCGTCCACAGGGTCGCCGGCAACAACACATCGGCGTATTCGTTGGTCTCGGTCTGCAAGAACGCGTCCTGGGCCATCACGAATTCGGCGCGCTCCAGCCCGGCCAACACGGTCTTACGATTGGCGACGGAGGCAACGGGATTGGTGCAGATTATCCAACAGGCCTTGATCTGCCCGTCGGACATCCGGGAGAACATGTCGATCGTGCCGCTACCGACCTGGGTGCGCAGCGTTCCGCTGGGGATGCCCCAGCGGTTTTCGACGAACTCACGGTCGTCGTCCGATGTCACCGAACGCTGGCCCGGCAATCCCGGTCCCATGTAACCCATCTCGCGACCGCCCATGGCGTTGGGTTGGCCGGTGAGCGAGAAGGGACCGCTGCCCGGCTTGCAGATCGCGCCGGTGGCCAGGTGCAGGTTGCAGATGGCGTTGGTGTTCCAGGTTCCGTGGGTGCTCTGATTGAGGCCCATCGTCCAGCAGCTCACGAAATTGCCGGCCTCGCCGATCATTTGAGCCGCTTCGCGGATGTCTTCTTCCGGGATGCCGGTCACCGCGCTGACCATGTCGGGGGTGTACTGCTCCAGGAAACTGGGCATCGCCTCCCAGCCCTCGGTGAATTCGGCGATGAAATCGGGGTCGGTGTGGCCGTTCTCGAGGATCAGGTGCAGCAGTCCGTTGAGCAGCGCCAGATCCGCTCCCGGCGCGATCTGCAGGAACAGGTCGGCCTTGTCGGCGGTCGCCGTGCGGCGCGGGTCGACGACGATCAGCTTTGCGCCGGCCTTCACCCGGTCCAGCATCCTCAGGAACAGGATCGGATGGCAGTCGGCCATGTTGGCGCCGATCACGAAAAAGACGTCGGCATGATCGAAGTCTTGGTATGACCCGGGCGGTCCGTCCGCCCCCAGCGAAAGCTTGTAACCGGAACCCGCGCTGGCCATGCACAGTCGCGAGTTCGACTCGATCTGGTTGGTGCCGATGAAGCCTTTGGTCAGCTTGTTCGCCAGGTACTGCGCCTCGATCGACATCTGGCCGGACACGTACATCGCGAAGGCGTCCGGGCCGTGTTCATCGACGACTTGCCGTAACCGCTTGGCGCACAGGGTGATTGCCTGGTCCATGCCGGTGGGTTCGAGTGGGTCGCCACGGTCGGCGCGGGCATGCGCCGAGTCCATCCGGCCCGGCGCGCCAAGCATGTCCGCGGTGGTGGTGCCCTTGGTGCACAAGCGGCCGAAGTTGGCCGGATGTTCCTCGTTACCAACCGACTTGGCGACGTGATCGCGGCCCGCTTTCGGATCCGTTGTGATCTGCAACACCATGCCGCAACCGACGCCGCAGTAAGCGCACACGGTGTTCACGGCGTTCGCGCACGCCATGGACTCCCTGGTCACGCTTGCGTCCCTCCGTCGAGTGCGTACGAGTTAGCTCCGTATCGGGTGAGTTCATTGTGGGGCAGGCATGTTTCGGCATCGCTGCCCGAAATTTCCCCCGGTTTACTTCTTCCTCTCAACGGCTGACGCGCCGATGTGAAATCGCCGGGAAATGCACGGCTGTGGATTGCGTTACCGCAGGTCACCGTCGACCGACCGCCCCGGTTGAGGTTACGCAGGACGCCCCGCGAAACGCTTCTCAGAACGGGGTTTTTGACCAAACCGATGGGACATTCACAGTGTTCGCTAAGCTCACCGCGTGCGTCAGCTCATTGTGATCTGTTTGGTTTTGCTGGCCTCGGGCTGCGGCTGGAAGCCGACTCCACCACCGCAGGCCCGTCCCGACACGTGCAAGGACTCCGACGGACCGACGGCCGACACCGTGCGCCAGGCGATCACCGCGGTTCCCATCGCCATCCCCGGCACCATCTGGGTCGAGATGGGCCGGGGGCACACCCGAAACTGCCGGCTGCACTGGGTGCAGATCATCCCGACGATCGCCAGCGAGTCAAGCCCACAACAACTGCTCTTCTTCGACCACAACAGGCCGCTCGGGAGCCCTACGTCGAACCCGAAGCCGTACATCACCGTGCTGCCGCCCTCGGATGACAGCGTCACCGTTCAATACCAGTGGCAGAAGGGAAATGATCAGCTGTGCTGTCCCACCGGGATCGGAACGGTCACCTTCCGGATCGGCTCAGATGGCAAGCTGCAAACCGTGGGCAAGGTTCCGAATCAATAGCGGTTCACGCTACTGACGTTCCCGCCCAGCTCCGGCTTCGCCGACCGGCCGGTGATCAGCGATCGGCCCGTCAGCTCGTGACGGCCTCGGCCAAATTCTCCGGGTGCAGCATTTCGACGTATCGCAGCTGCTCCGGCACCCCGAAACCGTCGACCAGCGTCTCGGCGTGCGGACGCAGCGCGCGGCAACGGTCGTTGATTCCCCGCGTGACCGCCTTGGCGCGCTCGGTGGACAGATAGCGGTGCTCGATGTACCAGGCCTTATCGTCCTCGATGACCGACAACGCGTACAGGTCGCACAAGATGCCGAGCAGTTCGCGGGCCTTTTCGTCAGGACACGCGTCGATCCCGGCGACGAACGCCTCCAGGATCACTCGATCGATGTGCGCGCTGGCTGCGTGTAACACGTGGTCCTGCACCGAGTTGAACGCGTCGAACGCCGACATCTCTTTGGATTTGGCCTGCAGCCGGCGGGCCACCGATGCCAGCAGGTACTCCTCGCGGTCCTCGAACATCGTGATCTGGGTACCGCGGTTGAACAGGCTGCCCTCTTCCTCGCTGTCTTGCCGGGCATCCACGATCGTTTGGATAATCGCTTCTGCCGCAGTGCGTTTGACGACGCGCTCACCAACGGTACTGGCGGCGAAGCGTACCCATTCGACCGGGCTCATGCTCTTGATGTCGTCGGCATACGCCGTGAGCAGTTCCTTGGCCACCAATTGGGTCAGCACGTGATTGTCGCCCTCGAACGTGGTGAAAACGTCGGTGTCGCCCCGCAATCCGATGAGCCTGTTCTCGGCCATGTAGCCCGCGCCGCCACACGCTTCGCGGGACTCCTGGATTGCCCGGCTCGCATGCCAGGTGTTGGCGGCCTTCAGCCCGGCGGCACGCGCTTCGAGTTCGCGTTGCTCGTCGGCGTCGGGCGTGTCCGCGCTCTGCACGTCATGACATTTGCCGACCAGCTCGTTCTGCGCGAACTGCAGCGCGTATGACTTCGCGATCAACGGAAACAGTCGCCGCTGGTGCACCAGGTAGTCCATGATCAGCACTTCGGAATCATCATCGGGTGCGCTGAACTGCCTGCGCTGCAACGCATATCGGGTTGCGATATCCAGCGCCACGCGGCCGGCGGCGCCGGCGCTACCGCCGACGGTGATGCGGCCGCGGACGAGGGTGCCCAGCATCGTGAAGAACCGGCGGTTCGGATTGTCGATCGGCGAGCTGTAGGTGCCGTCTTCCGCGACGTCGCCGTATTTGTTCAACAGGTTGACCCGCGGAACTCGGACGTGGTCGAAGACGATGCGGCCGTTGTCGACACCGGGCAGTCCGCCCTTGTATTCGCAGTCCGACGTGGTGACGCCCGGCATGTCGTTGCCGTTCTCGTCGCGAATCGGAACAAGGACGCAGTGCACGCCGTGGTTGACCGGCTTCCCGTTCTCGCTGGTGATCAGTTGCGCGAAAACCGCTGCCATAGTTGCGGTTTCGGCGGCCCCGCCGATGTAGTCCTTGCGGGCGGACGGGGTGGGGGAGTCGATGACAAACTCTTGAGTTTCGGGGTCGTAGGTCGCCGTGGTCTCCAACGACTGCACGTCGCTGCCATGCCCGGTCTCGGTCATCGCGAAGCAGCCGCGCAACTCGAGGCTGATGATCTTCGGCACGTAGAGCTCGTGGTGGCGTTCGGTGCCCAGGTTCTCCACGGCACCGCCGAACAGCCCCCACTGCACCCCGGCCTTCACCATCAGCGACAGGTCCGACATCGCCAGCATCTCGATCATCGTGATCGCCGCTCCGACGTCGCCGTTGCCGCCGTGTTCTTTCTTGAAACTGTCGGCAGCCGCGCCGAACGCCGCCATGATCCTCATCTGCTCCGCCACCTTGGTGCGGGCGATCACGGTGTTCGGTGTGTAGTGCGGGCGGAACAGGTCCTCGGTGAGCGTGTCCCGCATCCGGTTTCTGACGTCGCGCCAACGCCCGTCCAAGGCATTGCGCAGATATTCGGCAGTGGTAGTCGTTTCAGGCGCCATAAGCCGACAGTAATGGGCGGTTCGCGTCGCGGCGAACAACCACGACCAACATATTGTCGAGCGCGATTTCGCGCGGCCGTGCGACCCGTGGCGACCCCGGCGAGGACCCGCCTCAGCCCGTGGGTTGAGGTGCTTCCTGCTGCTTGCGATAGGAGGGCGTGCGGCTTTCGCCGAGCGGCGAGCGCAGCCGATACAGGGTGAACCCGGCCGCGATCGCACCGAACAGCACCAGCATCCCCATGTCGAAGACCCACCAGCCGCTGTAGTGAGTCCACGTCACGGCGTCGGCAGCCAGCGAATCGACCCTGCGTAGATTCGCCGTGGACGCCGAGGCCGCGAAGCCCCACCGGGCCGGGACGAACCAGCTGATCTGCTGCAGGCCCCACTTGCTCACCAGCTGCACCAGGCTCCCGTTGAACAGGACAGCCGTCAGGATCACCGGAACCACCAGCGGCAAGACCTCCCGCAGCGACTTCCCCAGCGACGACAGGGCCAGGCCGATGACTGCTGACACGATCGCGGTCACGGCCACACTCACGTACAGCTCGACCGCGGCGTTGTGCAGCAGGACGGCGTCGCTTCCCGGCCTGCCCTTGACCGCGGTCACGATAGCGACCACGACGGCCGTCCACACCGCTGCCAGCAGCCCGTATACCGCGATCTTCGCGGTGAGATACGCCGGTGCGGACAGGCCGACCTCCTGCTCGCGCCGGAAGATGCGATGCTCGCGAACCAAGGCCCGGATGGTCAGCGCCGTGCCGATGATCACCGCGGCGACGTTGAAGGCGGCCAGGATCTCGATGGCTTCGTGCGCGTTGGTGCTGCCGGGGCCGGGCCGCGCCAGGCCCGAATCACCCGGAATCAGCAGCGCCAGTCCGGCCAGGAGAAACGGCAGGACGACCAGGAACGCGAAGTAGATGCGCTCACCGAGAAGCAGGCGGAATTCGCGTCGGGCCAGCAACCGGATCTGCCGAGCCCTGGGCAGCCGAGGTGGCGGCGGCCAGGGTGCCGCCACTTCCGGAGCTGTGGTCGGTGCCGTCTGCGGTCGGGTGCGGAACGCGCGGTGGGCCCCCTCGGGATCGGCGCTGACCTGCTCGAGGACCCGGGACCAGTCGGCGGTGCCCATCGCGGATTCGATCTGCAGGGGCGTTCCGAGGTAAGCCACCCGGCCCGTGGCGGTGAGCACCAGCACCTGGTCGCAGGTGTTGACGTCGGTGAGCGACGTGCGCGCCGAAATGGCGAGCACCACGGCGCAGCCCATGTCGGCCTGGCGCCGCAGGACCGCCATGACGTGACGTTGTTGCGCCGCATCAAGTCCGGCGGTGGGCTCGTCGACCACGAGCAGACTGGGCCGGGTGATGAGCTCGACCGCCAGGGCGACGCACCGGCGCACCTCGGAGGGGAGTTTGCGGCTTCTGGTATCGCGGTGGGGCGTCAGCTCGAGCTCGTCGAGAACTTCGCTGACCACGCGGTCGCGCTGCTCGGGCAGGGTATCCCGTGGCAGCCGCAGGCCGGCCGCATACTCCAAAGCCTGTGCGACGGTGAGCTGCTGGTGCAGGCGGTCGTCCCGCGGGACCACCCCGATGCGCGTGCGCATGGACTCCGGCTCGGCGTGGACGTCGTGTCCGTCCACGGTGACGCGCCCGGAGCTGATGTCTCTGCCGCCGGCCAGCAGCGTGAGCAGAGCGGAATTACGCGCGGCCGAGGGCCCGATGACCGCGGTCATGGTGCCGGGACGCGCGGTGAACGAGACGCCCGACAGCGTCTCGTGCCCGTCGACCGTCAGGCCCAGCTGGTAGGCCGTCAGCCCGGTGGTGCGCGACGCGGTCTGGAGCGGCAGGCGATAGGTGGAGTCGGGTTCCTCGGTGCGGAACGACGGTCGCTGGACACGCAGCTTTGTGGTCACCATGCGCTCGATCAGACTCGGGCCTTTTTTCCGCTCGTGCTCCGCCGCGGGCGGGGTCGCCGGTGGCTGAGCCGGAGGCGGCGCAGGCGGGGGAGCCGCGCCGGCGGGTGGCCGCTGGGCGGCGGGCGGTGGCGGCACAACGACGGGCATGCGCCGCGTGGCGCTTTCGGTGGGGATCCGCGGGTCCGGCTCAGGCGGGCGGCCCGGCTGCGGCGCGCCGGGCGGAACGGGCGGCGACTGCGGCGCATTCGGTGGAGGATGGCCCGGGCCGCCCGGTGGGGGCGGCGCGGCCGACGGCGCGGTTTGAAAGACCAGGCGCGGCCCGCGCTGGGGATCCCCGAGGGTGATGCCCAGACCGTCGCGGATCTCGACCGACGGCATCCGGGATCCGTTGACGAAGATGCCGCGGCGGCTCAGATCGATCGCCACCCACACAGTTCCGGTGAACCGCACGATCACTTCGACGCGGGGCGCGGGCGGCGGTTGCGCCGGATTGCCGAGACGCTCCAGCGGGACGTCACAGCCCGGGCCGTAGCCCACGATCACGTCGCGGCCCGGGGTGAAGACGTACCTCGTCGGCCCGGCCCATACGGTCAGCGAGGCCGGAAGGGCCGAAGCCTCGGTCGGCATGGCCGCCACCTTTCGTCACCGGTCAGCTCAAATTTGTCTCGCCTTCGCCGACGGCCCGGTCCTCAGGCGCCGGTCGCCGTGCTCGCTTAACTGTCTACCCGCTGCCCGAGCATCATTGCGCGTCGCGTCGTTCACAGCGGGTTGCGGCGGCCCGCCAGGGAGGTGGCAAGTGAGGCGTTGTCGAGCAGCCCGCGCAACACGTCGACCGCTTGCCTCAGCACCTGACGGTCCGCGGAGTCGAGGAGGGCCAATTGCGGTTCGATCGCGGCGGCGCGGTCGGCCCGCACCGCGTCGAGCGTGCGCCTGCCCTCGGCCGTGATCCGGATGCGGACCGCACGCCCGTCTCCGGGGTCGACCATCCGGGTGACCAGGCCCGCCTCTTCGAGCCGGCGCACCTGCGTGGTCATCGTCGGTTGCGAACAGTGATCGACGGCGGCAAGGTCACCGATTCGGGCTTCGCCGTGAGCTTCGATGGTGGCCAGCAGCCTGGCTTGGGCTGCGGGCAACGGCATCTGGATGCGCTGGGTGGCCAGGCGGTTGAGCCGCGCGACCACGGCGAGCAGATCGGCTCCCAGTCCCTGCGCTCTCTCGAGCTTTGCGGTATCGACGGCGTCGTCCATGTGTTCATGGTTGCATAGCTCTGCTAAGCGAGGCCAAAGCGGCGACGCGCGTTTCGGTCCCCGCAGATCACACGATGTAACAGGGGACTTAGCGCTGCGCCCTGGCAGAATCGATGAGGTGACTGCCCCCGGCCCCGTTCGTTTGCGGCATCGGGGTGGACCCCTGCAACCGCCCGAGTTGGCGCAGGCCTCCGTCATGGGGGCGCTGTGCGCGGTCATCGCGATCATCGCCACGGTCGTCCCGTTCGCGCAGGGATTGGCGCTGCTGGGCACGCTGCCCATGGCGCTGTTGGCTTACCGCTACCGTCTTCGGGTGCTTATCGCCGGCACCGTTGCCGCGGGAATGATCACTTTCCTCATCGCCGGCATGGGCTGTCTCGTGGCGGTCCTCAACTGTGCCTACATGGGCGGCTTGACCGGATTGGTCAAACGCAAGGGTCGTGGCACCCCGACCGTGGTGGTTTTGTCTTTTGTCGCCGGCGGCACCATCGCCGGCGTCACCGTCGGTGCGCTGGCGGTGCTGACTCGGCTGCGGCATTTGATCTTTCAGGCGATGACCGCGAACGTCGATGGCGTCGCCGCCTTCCTGGTGCGAGTGCATCTGCAGGGCGTCGCCGCCGACGTGCAGCGCATTTTTGCCTACGGGCTGCACGACTGGGCGTGGCTGATGCTCGCCTATGTCACCTACGGCGTGGTGATCTCATCGCTGATCGGGTGGTGGGTGCTCTCGCGGCTGTTGGAACGGCTGCAGAACATTCCTGATGTGCACAAGCTGGACACTCCGGACGGCGCCGGACTGTCGGATGATCCGATCGGTCCGGTGCCTGTCCGGCTGATCGACGTGCGGTTTCGTTACCCCGGCGCGAGAGAGGACGCCCTGCGGGAAATGAGCCTGGACCTGCAGGTCGGTGAACACGTCGCGGTCACCGGGGCCAACGGCTCCGGGAAAACCACCTTGACGCTGATCTTGGCCGGCCGGGAGCCGACGTCGGGTGTCGTGCATCGTCCCGGCGCAGTCGGCTTGGGCAGGCTCGGCGGCACGTCGCTCGTACTGCAGCACCCGCAAACCCAGGTCCTGGGCACCAGGGTCGCCGACGATGTCGTGTGGGGGCTGCCGCCGGGCACCAAGGTCGACGTGGACAAGTTGCTGCGCGAAGTCGGTCTCGAGGGGTTCGCGGAACGCGACACCGGAAGCCTCTCCGGCGGGGAGCTGCAGCGTCTTGCGCTGGCCGCGGCAATCGCCCGAGAACCGTCGCTGTTGATCGCCGACGAGTTCACCAGCATGATCGACCAGCAGGGCCGCGACCTTCTCATCGATGTGTTGTCCGCTCTTCCCGAGCGGCACCGGACAGCCCTCGTGCACATCACCCACTTCGACAACGAGGCCGCGTCCGCGGATCGCACGATCAACCTCAGCGAATCACCCGATAACACGAGCATGGTCGAGGTTGCGCCGGCGCCAGTGCCGACCGGCGCCGTTGATCCGGGCTCGCGCCGCACGGTGCTCGAAGTGGTCGGCGTCGGGCACGAATACAACCGCGGGACTCCGTGGGCGAAGACCGCCCTGCGTGATATCTCCTTCGGGGTAGAACAGGGCGACGGGCTGTTGATCCACGGCGGCAACGGTTCTGGTAAGTCGACGCTGGCGTGGATCATGGCTGGATTGACGGTGCCCACCACCGGCTCGTGCCTCATTGACGGCGAACCCACCCACGCTCACGTCGGCGCGGTGGCGTTGTCGTTCCAGACCGCCAGACTGCAGTTGATGCGAAGCCACGTCGACCTGGAATTGGCCTCCGTGGCCGGCTTTTCACCCCGCGACCGTGATCGGGTGGCCGCGGCCCTGGAGGCAGTGGGACTGGACCCCGAATTGGGAAGGCGGCGCATCGATCAACTCAGCGGTGGACAAATGCGCCGCGTGGTTCTCGCCGGGCTGTTGGCGTGTGCGCCCCGGGTGCTGATTCTGGATGAGCCCCTGGCAGGGCTGGACGCCGCCAGTCAGCGCGGTTTGCTTCGGGTGCTCGCGGACCTGCGCCGCACCCGAGGTGTGACGCTGGTGGTCATCTCGCATGACTTCGTCGGGCTGAGCGAGGTCTGTCCGCGGACCATCCACCTGCGTAGCGGTGTGCTGGAAGCGGTGTCCGATACCGCCGCCGTGGGAGGCCGAGCGTGACTGCCACTTCCACTACGACGACCAAGCCGAACCGGCGACGTTCCAAATCGGTTGTCATGCTGGTCCCGGTCCCCGGACGGTCGGCCATCCACGACTTGTGGGCCGGCACCAAACTGCTCGTTGTCTTCGGCGTGTCCGTGCTGCTGACGTTCTACCCGGGATGGGTGACGATCGGGTTGGTGGCCGCACTGTTGACGGCGGCCGTGCGTATTGCGCACCTTCCCCGCGGTGCCGTGCCGGCGATTCCGCGATGGCTGTGGGTCCTTATCGCGTTGGGTTTCGTGACCGCGGCGCTGGCGGGTGGTGCCCCCACAATCTCGATCGGCGGCTTGCACGTCGGGCTCGGTGGAGCGCTGAACTTCCTGAGAATCACCGCACTTTCGGTCGTACTGCTGGGTTTGGGAGCCATGGTGTCGTGGACGACCAACGTGGCCGAAATAGCGCCCGCCGTAGCAACACTGGGCCGGCCGCTGAAACTGCTGCGCATTCCGGTTGACGAGTGGGCGGTGGCGTTGGCTCTTGCGCTGCGGGCCTTCCCGATGTTGATCGACGAATTTCATGTGCTGTACGCCGCTCGTCTACTGCGCCCCAACCGGATACCTACGCGCCGTAGAGCCAGGGTCAAGCAGCAGAGCCGGGGCATGATCGACCTGATGGCTGCGGCCATCGTCGTGACCCTGCGCCGGGCCGACGAGATGGGCGATGCAATCACGGCACGCGGCGGGATCGGTCAACTATCCGCCAGTCCGGCGCGGCCGAAATTGGCGGACTGGGTGACACTTGCCATCGCTGTTTCGACCGGCGGTGCCGCAGTGGCGATCGAAACCCTGATGATGCACTCGGGTTGATGTCGGCGCGCTGACTGCCGAGCGTCAAGGCCGCATCCGGTCGATCAGGTTGGACAGCACGACGATGCTCTCGCTGCGTTCGATGTCGGCACTGGACCGGATTCGTTCCAATGCCGCCTCCAAATGCTGCATGTCGCGGGCCAGCACATGCAGGATCGCATCAGGGGTGCCGGTGACTGTTGCGGCGCTGAACACCTCGGGGATATCCACCCACGCCGCTCGCAGCACGTCGGGCGAAATCCGGCCGTGGCAGAACACCTGCACATAAGCCTCGGTGTTCCAGCCCAGGGCATTGCGGTCGATGACCGTGGTGAAGCTCTTGATGACGCCGCTGTCCAGCATCCGGTCGACGCGCCGCTTCACCGCTGGCGCAGACAAATTCACCTTCTCGCCGATCTCGGCGAAGGTGGCCCGCGCGTGCTCGCTCAGTTCGGCAAGGATGCGCCTGTCGGTCTCGTCCAAGCGGTCCACCGCGCTCCTTCCGCAGTCAAACAACAAATCACCGTGTTAAGGACTCTAACGCAATAAATCAACGCTAGACACGCAATATCCATGGTTTGATTAACTTCAGCCTCCTGAATATCGTTGATCCATGACGGACCAACACGTGGTAGCGCCGCGAACCCCAGCGTGGCTGGCCGGGCGAGCCACGCCCGGTCGCACGGCGAGTTTCCGTCGCTACGCGATGACGCCGCCGGACTTCTTCGCGGTGGAATACGCGATCAACCCCTGGATGGACGTCACCGCACCCGTCGATGTCGGCCTCGCACAAGCGCAGTGGAAAAGCCTGTACGAGACCTACCTGCGGTTGGGGCATCGCGTGGATGCGGTCCAGCCCGTCGCCGGGCTTCCCGACATGGTGTATGCCGCCAACGGCGGGTTCGTAGCGCACGACGTCGCGATTGTCGCCAGGTTCCGGTTCGCCGAACGGGCCGGCGAATCGCAAGCGTACGCCCGGTGGATGTCGTCGCTCGGCTACCGACCGGTGTACACCCG
>DASTKA010000077.1:0-2389 GCA_035716165.1 Mycobacterium sp.
ACTGCGACGAGCAGCGATTGGCGCGCTTGTCATTGTTTATGTCCTGGCCTGGGCGATCGGCGGCGCGATCTGGACGTCGCCCCCGAACGACATCGACTACTACCTCTTGCCGGCTGCCCAGATCGCGGTTCACGGCCACCCGTTACTCGTCTACCGGGCTCGCTGGCAAGGCACTTCTCCAAACGACAACGGACCGATCGTGCTGGTGCCGCTCACGGCGGTGGCGGCGGTCGCCTCGTGGCTTGGCTGGTTGAACGACGAGCGATCGCTCCGGGCCATCGTGATGGCGGCATTCTCGATCTTCAGCCTGCTGATGGCGCGCGAAGCGGTGATGGCGATCGATCGATTACGAGGGACACCCCTACGCGGATGGCCGCGCCTGTTGACCTATGGCGTGTTCGCCGCTTCTCCGACACTGTGGCAGGGCGTGCTCGGCTACGGCCACATCGATGTTCCGATCACGATCTGGCTAGTGCTGTACGGCGTTCGTTCGCTCGCCTCGAATCGGCCCGTGAAGGCTGGTTTTAGCTTCGGCGTCGCCCTGCTGACGCGCAGTATTGCCGCGCTGCAGATGATTCCACTGGGGATTGTGCTGCTGGCTCGACGCCGGTGGCGAGCCGTGAGCTGGCTTGGCGGGATCGCCGCCCTGACGGTGTTTATTGGTTTGCTGCCCTTCGTCCTCGCCGACCGATCCAACGTGGTGTACTCTCTCCTCACCAATCGCGCGAACGTTCCCATGGTTCGAGGTTCGCTCTGGCAGCTGGCCAGAGGCACGCCGTATGAGTGGATCGCACAGCGAGACGATCTGCTGTTCATCGTCGCAGCAGCCATCGTTCTGAGTGTCATCGTCATCCGCGCCCGCCCCGATCTGACTGCAGGATCGCGCGACATCTACGGCTTGCTCGCACTGTCGGCGTTGACTCTGCCGCTACTCACGAAAAGCGTCTGGCCCTATTACTATGTCGACCCTTACGTGCTCGGCGCGATCTGGTGGTTGGGGCAGCCTGGCTGGGTACTCGCCGGACGCCGCTGGCTCGGAGCATTGCTCGTCGCGGTGATCAGTGTGCTGTCGGTTGTACCGGAGCTCGGCATCGGAAACATCGGGCCGACGCCGCGGCTATGGGAGGGCATCGGGATGGGCGTTGTGCTGCTCGGCGTCATGATCCTGTTGACGAACCGGCTTGGGCATTCGC
The DNA here is from genome assembly GCA_035716165.1 of Mycobacterium sp. GTDB lineage: Bacteria > Actinomycetota > Actinomycetes > Mycobacteriales > Mycobacteriaceae > Mycobacterium. The sequence goes on from DASTKA010000077.1 coordinate 1,194, forward strand.
CGCTCGAAAGGCCGGTGTCCTAGGCGCGCTGCCTGGGCGGCCCGACAGTCGATGCACCAGCCAACAGTCAGGGTAGGCCGCAGTGCGGCGTGAGACGAGGGCCGAATCGTTCCGTATTATTCGAGCCTACTCAGCCCAGTCCTGAGATGGGGCCACGCCGCGTCGCCGCCCAGCTGGCCTTGCCGATGTGGGGTGGTCAGCCGATCTCGGCCACCGGCGTGCTCAAGGGGCTGCGCCGGCACGGCTTGCAGACGCGGCGCCGTCGACTGGCGCTAGTCGCAGGCTATGCGGCTCCGCCCGAACCACAGCCCCGGCTGCCGCCGGTGCCGCTGCATCTGGAGGCCGAAAAGCCGGGCGATCTTGTGCAGCTCGACTGCATCCACATCGGCCGGCTGACCGGGACCAAGGGTCGCGTCTGGCAGTACACCGCGATCGACGTCGCCAGTCCCTTCGTCTGGGCCGAGGTGCACGTCACGCCGCTCAATCCGGCGGTGCGATTCACCACTGGACCGGGTGGCCCGCGACCTGGCGGCCGCCGGTTGGAAGCTCCGGGCGGTCTCGACAGACAACGGCTCAGAATTCCGCGCGGCGCCCTTCAGTCGGGCCGTGGATCACCGTGATGCGAAGCATCGGTTCATTCGGGCCGGTCGACCGCAAACTAACGGCGCCGTCGAGCGCGTGCAGCGGACCATCCTCGAAGAATACTGGCGGCCCACCTTCGCCCGATCGCTGGTGCCGAAGTTCACCGCCCTGCGGCGCGACCTCGATGCCTACCTCCGCTACTACAACGTTGAACGCGCACACACCGGCTTTCGCACCTGCGGCCAGACGCCCGCTGCTATCGTCTACGGTGCTCGGAAAATGCGCCGTTCACCCAGGTGGGCAGTCGGACCATTATCCCAATACCAAAACCCTACGTGTCTGCGCACGTGGCTTAGGGTTACTGGATATTGCCGCGTAAAGCTAGGGGTTCTAACACGTGGTGCCAGTCTCAGACTGTGGCATCGGCACTGCCTGGCCCGACCGATTGTTGAGTGTTCAATTTGGTTAGCGCTAGCCGAGCCAGCCGTCGCACCTCCTGCCAATCTTCACCCGTAGTGACAGCTTCCTCCGTCCAGCGAGATGGGCCAGCGTCGGTCATGATCGTGAACTGCCGATCAATCTTCGCAAGTGCATCCGCCTGATCCAGAGTCAAA
>DASTKA010000078.1:0-2586 GCA_035716165.1 Mycobacterium sp.
GAACGGTTCGAGGTAGCGCACGATGACGACGATCAGCGCGATGGCCTCGGCCACCGTGAGCCTTCCGTTCACGGTGAGCGCCGTGGTCGTCCCGGCCAGCAGGATCAGCGCAAGCTGGCTGGCGAGGCTGAACAGCAGTTGTCCCGGGACCTGCATGGCGAGCAGGCGCATGGTGGCGCCGTGTTGGGCGGCCAATGCGTCGCCGACGAGGCTCCTCGCGGGCTCGACGCGCCGCGCGGCGCGCAGTGCCTGCTGCGTTCGGGCGAACTCGATGATCCGTTCGGTGAGCGAGCTATTGGCGGCGGCGGCCGCGGCATCGGCGCGCCGCGCCAGGCGGGCCGATGCCCACAGCGCGGCCAGCAGCAGCGGCAGGCCACCCAGCGCGGCGACCCCCATCTGCCAGGAGACCGGCAGCAGGACCACGGCGATGGCCGCGGGCAGCAGGACAGCGGAGATCAGCGGCGTGAGCAGGTTGACGACCAGGCCGACGAGTTCCGGACCGGTGGCCGCGATCGCCTGCCGTGCCGTCGCGGTGCGCTCGGCGGTGAACCAATTCAGCCGCACGCCGGGCAGTCGATCCGCCACGTCGTGCTGGCTGTGATCCAGCACGGCGAAACCCAGGTTGAAACCGATACGCGCCGTTGCGGTGTCGATCACCCAGCCGGTCACGGTGGCCGCGGTGAGCCAGCCCAGCCAGACCAACGCGTGCTGTGGGTCGTCACTGAACAGCGCCGCGACCAGAGGGACCAGCAACACGGTGGCCACCGCGCGCACCACCACGGAGATCAATGCCAGCACCGTGTAAGTGACGACCCGGCCGCGGCGATCCGCCGGCACCAGGCTCAACCACGTGCGAATCATCGTGCCCCCTCGCCGGCCGCGCCGGCGGTCACCTGGTCGCGGCGGCCGCCCTCCCATAACCGTCGGTATCGGCCGTCGGCGGTCGACAACTCGTCGTGCGTGCCGCGTTCGACGATGCGGCCGTGATCGAGCACGACGATCTGGTGGGCCCGGGTGATCGTGTGCAATCGATGGGCGATAACCAGAACCGTCCGGTCCTGTGTGAGCCGGTTGAGTGCTTGTTGCACAAGGTATTCCGATTCGGGATCGGCGAACGCGGTGGCTTCGTCGAGGATCAGCACGGGAGTGTCGGCCAGGATCGCGCGGGCGATGGTGAGCCGTTGACGTTCGCCGCCCGAGAGCCCACTTCCCGCGCCCAGCATGGTGTCGTAGCCGTCCGGGAGTCGCATGATGCGGTCGTGGATTTGGGCCTCGCGGGCCGCTTGCTCGATTTGTGCCGCGGTGGCATCGGGGACGGCCAGCGCGATGTTCTCCGCCACGGTGCCGTGCACCAATTGCGTTTCCTGCAATACGAATCCGACCTGCGCATAGAGCTGGTCGGCGGTCATCGACCGAATATCCTGTCCCCCAACGCGTATCGAACCCCGCTCGACGTCGTGGAACCGGGCGAGCAAGGCGGCCAGCGTCGACTTGCCGGACCCGGACGGACCGACCAGCGCGGTGACCGTCCCGGGCCGCAACGTCAGCGACACGTCGTGAATGACCGGAACGCCGGGGCGGTAGCCGAAGCCGACGTCGTCGAATACCACCGTGGCGCCCGAATCCTGGTGGGCTTCGTCGGCGTCTCGCACGGCGAGGTCGGCCTCGTCGAGCGTGTTCTGCAGGCGCCGGGCGGCCAACATGCCGGCGCGAATGCCGCCGAGGCCGTAGGCGATGCCGAGCAGACGTGCGCCGAATGTGGTGCCCAGCAACAAGAACGGCAGTAGATCCACCGGATTCATCCGGCCCGCGGTCACCAGCAGAGTGCCGGTGACCGCTATGAGCCAGAGAAACGTGGCGGGACGGGTAACCAGGTCCATGAACGTCTTCTTGCCGGCCAGCGGGCGCTGCCAGGCGACCAGGAAGCCGATGTATTCGTCCAGACGGCGCCGGAAGCTGGATGCGGCAGCACCGCCGAAGACGCGAATCACCGGCTGGCCCTCCAGGTATGCGCCGGCCTCGCCACTCATCGTCTCCGCCCAGCGCTGCGACTGCGGGATGCGCGGGCCCGACTGAATCGTCAGCGACGACGTCAGCACCAGGTACACCAAGACGGGCACGAACAGCACCAGCGCCACCCGCCAGTCGACAGCGAACAGGTAGACGAGCACCGCGACCGGCGCGACGGCGGCGGCCACCGCATCCGGGATGGCGTGGGTGACCAGGTAGTGCAACGACAGCGTGTCGTCCTGCAGCAGCTGCTTGATCGACCCCGACCCGCGTGCGGTGAACCAGCCCAGGGGTAGCCGAGAAAGCTTGTGCAACAGTCGTGCTCGCAGATCACGGGCGAATCGCGCGTCGACGACGTGGAGCCAGAGCGTGAGGGCGGCGCCGAGCAACGCACCCAGTCCGAGCAGTGACACCGCAGCGATGCCGATGTCCCACAAGCGGGACGCGGGCGCCCCGGAAACGAGCAGCCGCGCCAGCTCGACCAGCAACACGAACGGTGCCAGCTGCACCAGCGTGATCACCGCCTGCAGCGCGCCCGAGGCGATCAGCGCCGACCGAAGTGGCGCAAGCAGTCGG
>DASTKA010000079.1:0-12236 GCA_035716165.1 Mycobacterium sp.
CCCGCCCCGGTGTCCAATTGCGAGCGGGTGAGCCGCAGTTCGTCGGCTGTCGCGGCGGCCACCGGTGCCAGGTCGTCGGTCCAGTCGACACCGGCCAGCCACAGCTGGGACAGCGCCATCCGCCACGGATTACGCACCGCGGCGTCGCCGCCGGGCAGCGGCACCGCCAGTAGGTGTCCGGCCCGATTGAATCGGTGGCTGCGGGTGTCGAGGGTGAGAATCTCACCGCCCCAGATCGTTTCGTCGCACCCGTAACCGGTGCCGTCGAACGAGACCCCGACGACGGGTTCGCCCAGGCGCCCGTGCTCGGCCAGCAGCGACACCACATGGGCGTGGTGGTGCTGGACCAGATCCAGCGGGCGCTCGTCCGCGTGACGCTCGGCCCAGCTTCGGGTGTGATACCCCGGATGCAGGTCGGCCGCCAAGCGCACTGGCCGGCCGCGGATTTCGCTGAGCTGGCTCACCGACCGCTCGAAGGCGCGCAGCGTCTCCCAGGTGGCCATGTCGCCGATGTGGCCGGACAGGTAGGCCCGGTTGCCGTCGGTGAGGCAGAAGGTGTTCTTCAGTTCCCCGCCCACGGCCAGCACGGCGGGGGCTTCGAGCTCCAAGTCGATCGGCAGCGGCGCGTAGCCGCGCGACCGGCGGATCGGTAGCTCGTGCGCACCCTGCTCATCGTGGACGATGCGCACCACCGAGTCGTCGCACGGCACGTGGATCGGCCGGTCGTGATCGAGCACGGCGTCGCAGAGCGCCGGAAGTCGTTGTCCGGCATCGGTTTCGGTGAAACAGATGGGCTCATCGGAGCGGTTGGCGCTGGTCAGCACCAGCGCGTCGGGCACCGCGACCGGGTCGCCGGGAACCGGCGCCAGCAACAGGTGATGGATGGGGGAGTACGGCAGCATCAGCCCCAGCAGCGGGCTGCCGGGCGCAACGGCCGCGGCGACCGGCGCGTCGGCACGCCGGCGCAGTAACACGATCGGGCGGGCCGGGCCGGTCAGCACCGCGGCCTCGGCCTCGTCGACGTGGGCGTAGCGGCGCGCCACGTCGAGATCGCGGACCAGCATCGCAAACGGCTTGGCGCCGCGCGCTTTGCGCGTGCGCAGGGCGTCGACCGCCGCCGCGTCGTCGACCGTGCAGGCCAGGTGGTAGCCGCCGATTCCCTTGATGGCCACCACCGCGCCGGAGGCCAGCGCGACCTGGGTCGCGGTCAGCGCCGCGTCCGAGCCGCTCACCCGGCCGGCCGGCGATGTGAACCACAGGCGCGGCCCGCAGTCCGGGCAGGCGATCGGCTGCGCGTGGAATCGGCGATCCGCCGGATCGTGGTATTCGGTGGCGCAGCGCGCGCACATGGCGAACCCCGACATCGTGGTGGCCGGGCGGTCGTAGGGCAGTTGGCTGATGATGGTGAAGCGGGGTCCGCAGTTGGTGCAGGTCACGAACGGATGCCGGTAGCGCCGGTCGAGCGGGTCGAACAGTTCGGCGATGCAGTCGTCGCACACCGCGATGTCGGGCGGGATCGGGGTCGTCGTGCCGGCGGCCAATTGGCTTGGCACGATCCGGAATTGGGGTGGACACGCGGGGTCGGCGGCGACGTCGGCGACACGCACGTCGGTGATCCGTGCCAGGGGCGGCGCCTCCGCGCGCAGCCGGCGGCCGAACTCCGCCACCGGGGCGGGCGGGCCCTGCACCTCGAGGAAGACCGCACCCGAGTCGTTACCCACGAATCCGGCCAGACCCAGTTCGGTCGCGATCCGGTGCACGAACGGACGGAAGCCAACCCCCTGCACCACGCCGGTCACCGTGACGCGCTGCCGCACTTGGGTATCACGCGTGCCGGGCCGCAACAGCAGGGGGGTATCGGTCATGTCAACCGGCCTCCGGGTGCGGTGTCGGGTCGGTGCGGCCCCGGCCCATCAGCTCCAGCCCCGCCATGGCCTGTTCGGCCCCGGCCTGATCCGTCTTCTCGACGACGAAGCCCATGTGGATGATCACCCAGTCACCGGGCGCGAACGTCTCGTCGGGCAACATGCCGACGTTGACCTTGCGCTGCTCACCGGTGACGTTGACGAGCGCGAGCTGTCCCTCGAAACCGTCCAGCATTCCGATCACCTGCCCCGGTATGCCCAAACACATGGCTCAGCACCCCTTTTCGGCGACCGACGGTGTGGCGTGCAACGCCGCGACGATCTCTTCCACAGCCCGCGCCGCCCGGGGGACGGCCTGTGCGACCGGTTCGGTCAGGCCGATGCCCTCCGCGACGCTGCCCGCCTCGCAGCCGACCACCACGGTGTAGGGCGGGCGGCCACCCAGCGCCCGCAGGCTGGCGAAGACCGCGGCCGGGTCCATGCTGTGCGCATCCAGGCCGTTCGGCTCGGGCGATGACTCGTGGTCGGCCTGAAAGACGTGCAGCGTGCCGGGATGGCCGCGGCTGGGCACGGCATCGACCAGGACGAGCGTGTCCCACTCCTCGAGCAGGTCATACGCCAGGTGCATGCCCCGGATTCCGTAGTCGATGACCTGGATCGTCGGATCATCCTGGGGCAGCTCGGCGTTGCGAACCACTTCCGAGCCGAATCCGTCGTCGCCCAGAAAGATGTTGCCGATCCCGGCTACCAGGATGCGTTTCGTCATGGTGGCACCCGCGTCGGTTACATGCGCCTCAACTTGAGATAGCGGCGGGCATCCGGCACCGATATCGCGCCGAGCGCCAGCCCGACCGCCGCCACCAGCGCGACGATGGCGATGAAGATCCAACCTAGGACTTCCATGGTGAACTCCTTTTGTTTGTGCTGTGCTGCGACTGCAGCGGTTCGATTTCGTCGGGGGAGAAGTAGAGGTAGCGGCCGTACCAGTCGTGCAGTTCGGCGGCCGGGTCGTCGTCGACGACGACGCCGACGTGCTTGTTACCTTCGACGTCCTCGTGCACCGACGTGACGCGGGCGGTCTTGCCCGCGACGAAGATGTCCTGGGCGTCGGCGTTGCGCCGCGGACGCAACCGGACCTTGCTGCCCCGCGCTATCCGCGCCCCGTTCACCAGCACCGCGTCGATCTCAGGCCGAACGGCATTGTCGGCCAGTGGATCCCACCATTCCACTCCTTCGGGAATCTCCGGTACCAGGCCGGCGGAGACACTGAGCGCGTGCGGATCGCGCAGCACACCGTGCAGTCGCGCCATGGCCTCGGGCGACATGGCGTCGCACTCGTCGATGATGCGCGCCGCCCGCGGGTCGGTCGCGCGAGCCTGCGCCTTCTCGTCATCGGTCATGGTCATCACGCGCAGGGTCAGGATCTCGTCGATCTCCGTGCAGTCGTACAGGGCGGTGTCGCTCTGTTCGGCGACTTCGGGGTGGTCGTAGAGGATGATCGGCGAGATCAGCAGCATGTCGTCGGTGCCCGGTGGGCCGGCCAGCACCGGGAAGCAGCGATGCCGGCCGCACCGGGACACCGCATCGGTCGCGGACGGTGGCGGCTCGAGCAGCGAGATGAACCGGCCACCAACCACTTCGGCGATGAGGTGGGTTCCGATCATGGACCGCGCGACCACCGAATTCTTGTCGTCATGTGCATTGACGGCCGCGCCGATGTTGGCCAGCCGCACCGAAACCCGCAGCAGGTCGCCATCGGGCTCGCTGGTGACGGTCAGCACCCCCCCTATCTCGTGCCGTTCGCGAACCAATCGGCCGCCGTCCAGTATTTCGACGTCCGTGGCCGCGTCGGCCGTCACCGGCAGCGACCAGGGACCGTCGCCGAAGGCGAGGGGGCCGAAGGAGATTTCGCATTCGACCGCTTCGTCCCAGGTGAGCCACGATCCGGCCGGGGTCCTGAGCTCGTCGACCGGCTCGAAATCGCCGTCACCGGTGGCCCGTTCGGTCCGTCGATGCTGCAACTGCAGGAACCGCACCACGAGCGTCAGCGCCCGGGCGTCGTCGACCAGGAAATCCGCGGAAAGGGTATCGTCTTCGCCCAGCCCGGACTCGGCCGCCTCGGGCGGCCCCAGAACGCCGAATTGCCAGCGCGATTGATTCTTGCTCGACGTCCCCCGGTACGGGTAGAGCAGATAGCCCTCGTAGAGCACCGCGTCGGCGACGGCGCGGGCCCGGTCCCAGGTCGACGTCATCGCGTCACCTCGCGATCGGCGGCATCGAGCAACGAGGTGACCGCTTGGTCGAAGTCGAGCATTCCGCGGGCTGACCTGTAACCGGCGAGCTCCGCAACGGTCTCGTGGCTCAGCCGGATCCACCCGGTGTTGGGATAGTGCTGCGCGATCAGGTCACGCCAGACCGTGACCGGCATGGCGTAGTTGTCCTCGCAGTCCCACGACACCTGCTGCACCGAGAACCCGCGCTCGGAGTTGACGAAAACCGTTCCGCTGAACAGGAACTGCAGTGGGACGGCGCCGTCGCGCAGCGCGTGCAGGTATTTGGCGGCGGCTACCTCGAAGTCGTAGGTGCATTCCAGCGGCAGGGTCGCGGTCGTGTGACCGGTGAACCCCTGCACCATCGTCGCGCAATGCTGCCACAGGAAGGTGCGCTGAGTGGTGGCCCAGCGTTCGCGGGCGCCGAACAGATCGATCAACCCGGCCGCCTCGTCGTCGGAGTAGGAACGGCGCAGCGGTTCGATCCGGACCTGGCACCGCAGGGCGATGGCGTGCACCGGGTCCTCACCGTCGGCGGTGACGCCGATGCGGGCGTTGAGGAGCGGGCTGACGGCGTAGGGTTCGGCGGTCACGTCCAGGACCGCGAAGCTCACGTTCATCGGCGGCCCGTTCATCGCGGTGTCTTTGTGGCACGGGCGGCGAGCCCGTCGAAGAAGGCGTCGATGAATTCGCGGGCCTGCTGGCCGCCGTCGAAGCCGCGCCACACCATGCGCAAATGGCCGACGAATTCGTAGCACGCATCGATGGGCACCAGATAGGTTTGTGGCTGCGACAATTCGCCGTCCTGGGCGCCGTCGGCAACCCGGACGAGCAGCGCCTCCACGTCGTCGGCCAGCAGGCTCACCCGCGGGTCGGCGGAGCGGATGGTGTCCCAGACCTCCATGTCCAGCTCGGATTCGGTAGCCCCGGCCGGCCCCGGGTAAAAGGCGACGGTGTGCCCGAGGGCGGAGTTGGTGAAGAAGAAGGCCACCCCGACCGGGATCTGCAATGCCTCCCACACCAGACGGTCCAGTGCGAAGTCGGGAAACGACAGATACCGGTCCGGCACCGCGCGGTAACGCAGGTCGGCTTCGGTGTCGGTGAACAGCAGATAGCAGGCGCGGCAGACGCACATGAGTTGGCGGCCGGCGACATTGACCACGTGCTGGTGCTCGTCGGCGATCGACTCCGCGCACATCTCGCAGCGCTCGCCCGCGGCCTCGGGGGCGCGCCGGTCAGTTCTGATGCGGGCCAACACGTCATAAGCGCTGGTCATGTCGGAGCCCCTATCGCTTCGTGGCGCAGCGCAACCGACAGCTGTCCGTCGCGGACCAGCAGCGGAATCGGGTCGAGGTGGCCGCCCGATCCGTCGGCCACACCCGCTCCGGCGTGGATCACGTCGAAGTCCGTCTGACAGCGTGGACAGCGCAACAGCGGTCCGTGCAGTTGCGAACCCGCCAACGAGTCGTCACACACCGGGCAGTGATCCCGGTACGCGAAGGACTGGTCACCGACCCGGCAGGCCAGCACGGTCACCCCGTCGATCACGAATCCCGCGACCTCGCCGGCCGTCAACTCGGCCAGCTCGGGCGCGGGGTGCCAGCTGGTCGGCGCATGCCCGTTGGAACGCACATGCGCCAGTAGCGATTCGGCGGGAATGACACTGGCCGGCGTGGTCGTGGCTTCGGGGGTCACCACCTCGATCGAGGAGATCTCCGGTGCGGCCGCGCGGACCGCATCCTGCACGGCCAGCTCCAGTGTCACCGCCGACGACGGGCAGCTCTTGCAGCTGCCCTTGAAGGCCAGCCGCACGGTGAGATCGTCCGGGCGTTCGCCCGGAACGACCTCGAGCAGGTCGACGTCCCCGCCGTGCGAACCCAGGTAGGGCCGCACCCGATCCAGCGCGTCCGACACCCTGCGGCGCACGTCGTGCGGATGCAGACCGTGCACAAGGAGCAGGCTGGCCACCAGGTCGTCGGTGGCCAGCCGCTCGACCAGCCCCCCTTCCGGTCCGGGATCGCCGGCCATCCGCACGATCCGTTCCAGCCCGGCGCCGTAAAGCCCGACTACCTCGCGAACCAGTTGCTGTGCACGGTCATGCGCGGCGGGCCCACCTGTCGCGCACGAATCGAGCAGTGTCTGGATCCGATCGCCCGCTTCACGCCACTGCGCGTCGTTCGCGGACTTCTCCGGGCGATCCGCCATGTGTCACTCCCCGACGGGTGACTGGGTCGGTGTATGCAGTCTGTCCAGGGATTTGCCCTTCCCCAGGTACATGTGCACGCCACACGGCAGGCATGGATCGAAGCTGCGCACCGTGCGCATGACGTCGATTCCCTTGAAGTTGTCCCGGCCGTTCTCCTCGAAGATCGGCTGCCCCTGCACCGCATCCTCGTACGGACCCGGTGTGCCATAAACGTCGCGCGGGTTGGCATTCCACGGTGTGGGTGGGTACGGGTGGTAGTTGGCGATCTTGCCGTCCCGGATCACCATGTGGTGACTGAGCACGCCGCGCACCGCCTCGGTGAAGCCGCATCCGATGGCCTCGTCGGGCACGTCGAACTTCTCCCACGTCTTGGTGCGCCCGGCGCGAATCTCCTCGAGCGCCTTCTCGGCGAAGTGCAAAGCGCACGCCGCCGCGTAGGCCTGGAAGTAGGTGCGCGCCCGGTCGCGTTCGATCGTGTTGCTGCCGTAGCTGGGGATCTTCCACTCCAATTCGACGGGTCCCTTCAGGGCCGTCTTGGGCAGGTTGATCTTGACGCTGCTGCCGGTCGCCTGCACGTAACCGATGTCGACCAGGCCGGCCAGCGCCGTCGACCACAGCCGGGCCAGCGGTCCGCCGCCGGTGTCCAGCGCCAGGTGGTCCTTGCCGTCGAACCAGCGCGGTGACATCACCCAGCTGTACTTGCCGCCCTCCATGTCCCGCTTCTGCGGGTGCGGGTTGGTGTGCTGGTTCCACGGGTGGCGCCGGTCCACAGCGTTGCCCAGCGGGTCGGTCTTGACGAACATCTCCTGGTCGGTCCAGTCATCGTAATATGAACTGCCCAAAAGGATTCGGATGCCGAGGTTGATGTCCACCAGCGAGTGGGTGACCAGCTTGCCGTCGACCACCACGCCCGGGGTGACGAACATCGCGTTACCCCAGCGCTCCATGTCCTTGTATTCGAAGTTGCACACCTCGGGATCCTGGAAGGAGCCCCAGCATCCGAGCAGGGTGCGGCGCAGTCCGACGTTCTCGTAACCGGGCAGGGCCTCGTAGAAGAAGTCGAACAGGTCGTCGTGCATGGGCACGACCTTCTTCATGAACTCGACATAGCGCATCAGCCGCGTCATGTAGTCCGTCATCAACTGAACGGTCGCGACGGTGCCGACCCCGCCGGGGTAGAGCGTGGACGGGTGCACGTGGCGACCCTCCATGAGGCAGAACATCTCTCGTGTCCAGCGGCTGACGACCAGCGCCTCGCGGTAGAACTCGCCGCTGAACGGGTTGAGCGAACGCATGATGTCGGCGATCGTCTTGTACCCGTGTGCGTCGGCGTGCGGCGCCGGGGTCTTCTCGGCCAGGGAAAGCACGCTCGGGTTGGTCTCGGAGACCATCTTCTCGCAGAAGTCCACGCCGACCAGGTTTTCCTGGAAGATGTTGTGGTCGAACATGTATTCCGCGGCCTCGCCGAGATTGACGATCCACTCGCCCAGGTGCGGCGGCTTGACGCCGTAGGCCATGTTCTGCGTGTAGCACGAACACGTGGCGTGGTTGTCGCCGCAGATGCCGCAGATGCGGCTGGTGATGAAGTGGGCGTCGCGAGGGTCCTTGCCCTTCATGAAGATCGAGTAGCCGCGGAAGATCGACGAGGTGCTGTGACACTCGACGACTTCCCGGTTCTCGAAGTCGATCTTGGTGTAGATGCCCAGGCTGCCCACGATCCTGGTGATGGGATCCCAGGCCATGTCGACCAGTTGGCCGGGTTCCCGCTTGGCGTGGGTGGGTTCTGGAATGATGGTTGTCATCGCGTTACTTCTTCCCGCTTTGGCTGCTGTCAGCGTTGGCTGATGCGGCGACGGCTCTTCGTCTACGAATTTGGCGAAGGAGCACACCGACCGGGTAGGTGACCTACCAGGTGCGGCGCGCTCCCGTGGTGAGTTGGTCGCCGTTGTGGCGCCACCGCGGCTCTTTGTCGACGGTGCGCTCCGTGATACCCCTCAGACTGCGAATCACGGCCCCGTACAGGCCCGATGCGGTGCTCGAGATCTTGCCGCCCGGTGGCTCGTCCATGAACGGCATGAACTTGTCCGGGAAGCCCGGCATCGTGCAGCCGATGCAGATTCCACCGACGTTGGGACAACCCCCGACGCCGTTGATCCACCCGCGCTTGGGCACATTGCATTTCACAACGGGTCCCCAGCAGCCAAGCTTCACAATGCATTTCGGCGATCCGTACTCGGTGGCGAAGTCGCCCTGCTCGTAGTAGCCGGCCCGGTCGCAACCCTCGTGCACGGTCCTGCCGAACAACCATTGCGGTCGCAGCGCGTCGTCGAGCGGGATCATCGGCGCTTGACCGGTCGCCATGTAGAGCAGGTAGGTCAGCGTCTCCGAGAGGTTGTCGGGCTGGATCGGGCAGCCGGGCACGCAGACGATCGGAATGCCCGCCTCGCTCTTCCAGTCCCAGCCGAGGTAGTCGGGCACGCCCATCGCCCCGGTTGGGTTACCGGCCATCGCGTGGATCCCCCCGTAGGTGGCGCAGGTCCCGACCGCCACGATGGCGGTGGCCTTGGGCGCCAACCGGTCGAGCCACTCGCTGGTGGTCATCGGCTGCCCGGTGGCGGGATTGTTGCCAAAGCCGCACCAGTAGCCCTCGTCCTTGATCTTCTCGTTGGGGATGGATCCTTCGACGACGAGCACAAAGGGTTCCAATTCGCCGCGGTCGGCTTTGAAGAACCACTCCAGGAAGTCGTCCGCCCCCCCGTTGGGTCCGCATTCGAAGTCGATCAGGGGCCAGTGCACGGCGACCTGGGGGAGTCCGGGCAGGGCCCCCAAGGCGATTTCTTCGACGCTGGGCTGGGTGGCAGCAGTCAATGCCACCGAATCACCGTCACAACTGAGCCCAGCATTGATCCAGAGAACATGGATCAGTGTTTGTTCTGCCTTGACTGCTGCTTCCGTTGGCATGCTGCAGCTTTCCGGAGCCGGGCTGGGGCTCCTGCGCCACCGGAGTCGACCGTCGGCCCACTTGCGTAGCGCTATTTCCCGGGTCTACTCCCGCTATCGAGCGTTGTCAACGGGTCGACCCTACTCTTTAGTGGGCATGTGTTGCATAGCAACGAAAAGTCCTGTCGCACTTGTACGTTCGGGGAGTTAGTCCAAGCAGCGCGGAGCCGGTCGTCCTGCGAATGTTTCGCAAGAGCAGGTGCCGCCCTCGGGCGCCCGCGCTCGCCGGTCAGGCTGCGTCCGCGGCGAAGCGCCGCAACCAGCCGAACCAGGCCCCCATGCCATCGCCGGTGCGCGCGCTGACCGGCAAAATCGTCGCTGCCGCATTCACTTTGCGGACATGGGCGATGTAGGTGTCGACATCGACGTCCAGGTGGGGCACCAAGTCGATTTTGTTGAGCAGCACCACATCCACGGACCGGAACATCACCGGATACTTCAGCGGCTTGTCCTCGCCCTCGGTCACCGAATAGACCATGGCCTTGGCGTGCTCACCGACGTCGAACTCCGCCGGGCAAACCAGATTTCCGACGTTCTCGATGATCACCAGGTCCAGCAGGGCAAGGTCGAGGCCGGGCAGCGCGCGGTTGATCATCGGCGCGTCGAGGTGGCATTCGCCACCAAATCCGTTGCTGGTGTTGAGCAGTGACACCTGCGCCCCGCGGCCGCTGAGCTTGGCCGCGTCCAGGTCGGTGGCGATATCACCCTCGATCACCCCGAGCGCCAACTCGCCGGCGAGTTCGTCGATCGTCGCCTGCAGGATGGTGGTCTTGCCCGAGCCCGGAGAGCTCATCAGGTTGAGCGTGCGCACCCCATGGCTCTCGAACGCCGCCCGGTTGGCGTCGGCGAGCAGGTCGTTCTCGGCGAAGATCGCCTCCAGCACCTCGACACGCTGACTGCCCGTCTGATAGCGGCTGTGGTCGCCGTGATCGTGGTCGTGGGGAAGTTGATCGTGCTCGTGCGGAAGGTGATCGTGTTCGTGGGTGTGTACGGTTCCGTCGTCGTGCCGATGAAATCTACCCATCGTCAACGCCTTTCACGAGACATCCAATGACGTCACCAAGAATTCGTTGCCGCGCAGCACCTCGACGTCGGAACTGTCGCACCGGGGACACCAGATCGACCACGGCGAGGTGATTTCGGATTGCCCGCCGCATGCACGGCAGGTGACTTCGGCGCCGACGCATTCGAGTTCCAGTTCGGCGTCCGGCATGTCCTCGGCATCGCGGACCAGTGTCCAGCAGAAGGACAGCGATTCCGGCACCACCTGACGAAGGGCGCCCACCCGCACCCGCACCACGTCGACGTGCCGGCCGTCGGCGTGACTCTTGACCACACCGGCGATCGCTTCACACAGCGACAGCTCATGCACCGCCGGTCACCGCCGATCCGCGGGCCGGGGCGCAGGACAACGAGCCATGAGCACTGTTCTACACCCGAACGGCGGTTTGTGGTCAGCCTCTTGCCGGTCGGCTTACGCGGTCCACTTCTCTTCGATTCGCCCGTAACGCCAGACGAGCAGGGCCACCGCCCACGTGACGACGAACATGCCGACGACGAAGTAGCCGATGGTGTTGAGGTCCAGCGCGCCGATCCAGCTCCAAAACGAGCCCCGCCAACCGAACTGGTCGGCCAACAGGACGAGGAGTTCGACGCTGCCGATCACCAATGCGACCGCGACCGACAGCGCGGTGATGGTGATGTTGTAGTAGATCTTGCGCACCGGGTTGGAAAAGGCCCACCCGTAGGCGAAATTCATGAACGAGCCGTCGATGGTGTCCAGCAGGCACATGCCGGCGGTGAACAGCACCGGCAGGCACGTGATGGCGTACCAGGGCAACCCTGCCGCGGCGCTGGTGCCGGCCAGCACCAGTAGTGCGATCTCGGTGGCGGTGTCGAACCCGAGCCCGAACAACAACCCGACGGGATAGCAGTGCCAGGACCTGGTGATCGACTTGGTGAAGCGGCCGAGTAGCCGGTTCATCAGTCCCCGGTTGCCCAGCTGCCGCTCGAGTTCGGCCGCGTCGGTGTCGGGATCGTATTCGCCCCGGCGTAGCCGCGCGAAGACCCGCAGAATGCCGAGCAGGACGATGACGTTGAGAAGCGCGATCGCGTAGAGGAACACGCCCGAGACGCCGGTGCCGATAAGCCCGGTGTAGTGGTGCAGGGTCGAGGAGTCATCGCTCACCGGTCCGACAACGGTCTTCACTCCACACGCCAGCAGCACCGCCAGCCCGAAGACCACCGTGGAGTGGCCCAGCGAAAAGAAGAAGCCGACGGCCAGCGGGCGTTGCCCGTCATTCATCAGCTTGCGGGTTGTGTTGTCGATGGCGGCGATGTGGTCGGCGTCGAAGGCGTGACGCATGCCCAGGGTATAGGCGGTCAATCCGATACCGACGCCAAAAGCTTTGCCGCCCAAAGTGTATTGGGCCGGTGCGACGAAGAAGACCATCGTGAACCAGCCGAGCAGGTGCAGCGCGACGATCACCGCCAGCATCGATGACACTCGCCACCACTCCGCCGGCGTCAGGGCGCCGAGAAGCCTGGTCGTCCGTGACGGCCGCCAGTCGATCTCGGTACTGGCCACGGGGGTCCTTCCGGCGCGTCCTTGCGGTATCGGCTGAGACCAACCGGCACGACTGTAAGTTCCACGGCTTGCCAGATGCAAGTGATTCGCAGGAATCGTGGAGTCCGGATTGCGCGCAAGACTGGCGATCCGCCCGCTCTGGCGCGACACTGAACCCGTGGCGCCCAAGCCGTCGGCACTGGATGCGTCGGTCACCGAGAGGATCGGCGATTTGCTGCGCGCCCGGGGGCTGCGGCGGATGGCTTCACGGATCCAGGTGCTGGCGGTGCTGGAGCCCGTCAACGGGCACCTGCCGGTCGCCGAAATCT
>DASTKA010000080.1:0-5973 GCA_035716165.1 Mycobacterium sp.
TACCAGCTGTGGGCGTTCATCACGCCCGGGCTCTACCAGAAGGAACGCCGCTTCGCGATCGCGTTCGTGATCCCCGCGGTGGTGCTGTTCCTGGTGGGCGCGGTGCTGGCCTACTTCGTGCTGTCCAAGGCGCTGGGCTTCCTGCTGACCGTCGGCAGCGACGTCCAGGTGACCGCCCTGTCCGGCGACCGGTATTTCGGTTTCCTGATCAACCTGCTGATTGTCTTCGGCGTCAGCTTCGAATTCCCGCTGCTCATCGTCATGCTCAACATCATCGGCATGCTGCCCTACGAGCGGCTCAAGGCGTGGCGACGCGGCCTGATCTTCGCGATGTTCGCGTTCGCGGCGATCTTCACCCCCGGATCCGACCCGTTTTCGATGACCGCGCTCGGGTTGGCGCTGTCCGTGCTCTTGGAGTTCGCCATCCAGATCGCTCGCCTGCACGACAGACGGAAGGCCAAGCGTGAAGCCCAGGCCGTGATCCCCGACGACGAAGCATCGGTCATCGAAGCGCCCACCGCGATACCGGAGCCGTCGTTCACCGCCGGGCAACACGACGATGTCACCTGACCCGTCGCCGCCCCATGAGGTGGCGGAGCTGGTGGAGCTCGCCCGGTTCACCGCCGAACTGCCCTTCGCGCTCGACGGCTTTCAGCGTCGCGCGTGCGCGGCGCTCGAACGAGGTCACGGCGTGCTGGTGTGCGCGCCGACCGGTGCCGGTAAGACGGTGGTCGGCGAATTCGCCGTACACCTGGCGCTGGCATCCGGCGGCAAGTGCTTCTACACCACGCCGCTCAAAGCGCTGAGCAACCAGAAGCACACCGACCTCACGGCGCGCTACGGCCGTGACCGCATCGGCCTGCTCACCGGGGACATGTCGGTGAACGCCGATGCGCCCGTGGTCGTCATGACCACCGAGGTGCTGCGCAACATGCTTTACGCCGATTCGCCTGCGCTACAGGGGCTTTCGTATGTGGTGATGGACGAGGTGCATTTTCTCGCCGACCGGATGCGGGGTCCGGTGTGGGAGGAGGTGATCCTGCACCTGCCCGACGAGGTCCGGGTGGTGAGCCTGTCGGCAACGGTGAGCAACGCCGAGGAATTCGGCGGCTGGATCCAGACCGTGCGCGGCGACACGACGGTCGTGGTCGACGAGCACCGGCCGGTGCCGCTGTGGCAACACGTGTTGGTGGGCAAGCGGCTGCTGGATCTGTTCGACTACGAGAACGAGAAACCGGCCGCGGATCGTCAACCGCGGGTCAATCCGGAACTGCTGCGCCATATTTCACATCGCCGCGAGGCGGACCGCATGAACGATTGGCGTGGACCCCGGCGGCAGGCGGGAAGGGGAAGCACCGGGCGCCCGTCGCGTCCCCGCTTTTACCGGACGCCGGGCCGGCCCGACGTGATCGCCACCCTGGATTCCGAAGGGCTGTTGCCGGCCATCACGTTCGTCTTCTCCCGGGCCGGCTGTGATGCCGCGGTGCAGCAATGCCTGCGCTCGCCCCTGCAGCTGACCACCCAGGAGGAGCGCGCACAGATCGCCGAGGTGATCGAGCACCGCTGCGGCGATCTCGCGGACGCCGACCTCAGTGTGCTCGGCTACTACGAGTGGCGGGAGGGGCTGCTGCGCGGGCTGGCGGCCCACCATGCCGGCATGCTGCCCGTCTTCCGCCACACGGTCGAAGAGCTCTTTACCGCCGGGCTGGTCAGGGCGGTGTTCGCCACCGAGACTTTGGCGCTCGGCATCAACATGCCCGCCCGCACGGTGGTACTCGAGCGGCTGGTGAAGTTCAACGGCGAGCAGCACGTGCCGCTGACACCGGGGGAGTACACGCAGCTCACCGGCCGCGCCGGGCGGCGCGGCATTGATGTCGAGGGCCACGCGGTGGTGTTGTGGAATCCCACCGATGAGACCACCGAGCCGGCCGCGGTCGCCGGGCTGGCCTCCACCCGGACCTTCCCGCTGCGCAGCTCGTTTGCTCCCTCGTACAACATGACCATCAACCTGGTCCAGCAGATGGGTCCCGAGCAGGCACACCGGTTGCTGGAGCAGTCATTTGCGCAGTACCAGGCCGACCGCTCCGTCGTCGGGCTGGTCCGCGGCATCGAGCGCGGCACCGCATTGCTCGACGAGATCGCCGCCGAGATGGGCGGACCGAAGGCGCCGATCCTCGAATACGCCCGGGTGCGCGCACGCATCAGCGAGATGGAGCGCGCGCAGTCCCGGGCGTCCAGGCTGCAACGACGGCAGGCCGCCAGCGACGCACTGGCCGCGCTGCGCCGCGGCGACATCATCAACATCACCCATGGCCGGCGCGGGGGCCTGGCCGTCGTGCTGGAATCGGCCCGTGACAGCTCCGACCCGCGGCCGTTGGTGCTCACCGAAAACCGCTGGGCGGGAAGGATTTCCTCGGCCGATTATTCGGGCGCGACCGCGCCGGTCGGTTCGATGTCATTGCCCAAGCGGGTCGAACACCGACAGCCACGGGTCCGGCGCGATCTGGCGTCGGCGCTGCGATCGGCTGCCGCCGGGCTGACCATTCCGGCCCGGCGCCGCGGCGGCCGCGGGGACACCGACGGCGCATTTCACGACCCCGAGCTGGAATCGCTGCGGGAAGCGCTGCGCCGGCACTCGTCGCACAACACGCCCGGTCTGGAAGAACAGGTCAGGCAGGCGGAGCGCTATCTGCGGATCGAGCGCGACAACGCGCAATTGGAGAAAAAGGTTGCGGCGGCCACCAATTCGCTGGCCCGGACCTTCGACCGGATCGTGGGGCTGCTCACCGAACGCGGCTTCATCGAAGGCCGCGACGGTGATCCGCGCGTCACCGACGACGGCCGGTTGCTGGCACGCATCTACAGCGAAAGCGACCTGCTGGTGGCCGAATGCCTGCGCACCGGTGCCTGGTCGGGATTGAAGCCGGCCGAACTGGCGGCCGTTGTGTCGTCGGTCCTGTACGAAAGCAGGGGAGGCGAGGGGCCGGGGGCGGCTTTTGCGGCCGACGCGCCCACCCAGCAAGTGCGGCAGGCGCTGCAGCAGACGTCGAGGCTCTCGATGGCGCTGCGCGCCGATGAGCAAACGCACCGGATCGCCCCGAGTCGCGAACCCGACGACGGCTTCGTCAACGTCATTTACCGCTGGGCCAGGACCGGCGACCTGGCGGCGGCGCTGGCGGCAGCCGACCCGGCCGGCACCGGATCACCCCTGCTGGCCGGGGATTTCGTGCGCTGGTGCCGCCAGGCGCTCGACCTGCTGGACCAGGTACGCAACGCCGCCCCGGACCCCGAGTTACGGGCCGTCGCCAAGCGGGCGATCAATGACATTCGGCGCGGCGTCGTCGCAGTTGACGCCGGGTAGGCTGGGCCGGAGCTACCGTTGAACGCCGATAGTTCATGCGAAAACACAAGGGCTGAGGGAGAAAGATGAGCGGACCGCACGGATCGGACCAGCAGTGGCAACCGCCCGGTCAAGGTCAAGGTAGCGATCACTCGTCAGACCAGACTCACGCGGCGCCAACCTGGCAGGACCACTCGAATCAGGAGACGTCGTGGCAGACCCCTGCGTACACCCCGCCCGCCGACTACCCGCAGTACCAGCAGCCGGCTGAGCAGGCGTACCCGCAGCAATACCCCCAGCAGCCGGGCTACGCGCAACCCGGGCAGTACGGTCAGCCCGGGCAGTACGCCCAACCGGGCCAGTACGGCCAGCCCGGCCAGTACGCCCAGCCCGGCCAGTACCCGCAGCCGGGGCAGTATGGCCAGCCGGGTCAGTACGGCCAGCCCGGTCAGTACCCGCAGCCTGGGCAGTACGGCCAGCCGGGCCAATACCCGCAGCAGTACCCCGGTTATGAGCAACCCACCAAGAAACGGCCGGTCGGAGTGATCGCCGGTGTTGGCGGGGCGATCGCGTTCCTGCTCATCGCGGTCGTGCTGGTGCTGGGCTTCTGGCAGCCCGGGTTCTTCGTCACCACGAAGCTCGACGTCAGTAAGGCCCAGGCCGGGGTCCAGCAGGTCCTCAGCGACGAAACCAACGGCTACGGCGCGAAGAACGTCCAGAACGTCAAGTGCAACCACGGCCAGAATCCCACCGTCAAGAAGGGCGCCACGTTCGACTGCGACGTCAGCATCGACGGCGCGCCCAAGCACGTGACAGTGACGTTCCAGGACAACAAGGGCACCTACGAGGTCGGGCGGCCGCAGTAGTCGCCGGGTTTCCTCAGTTCGGCAGCGAGTCCAGCGCCTTCTGCAGGCGGGCGATCGATGAGCCGACACCCAGCTCGGTCGCCAGTTCGGCGGTGCGTCGTGGATCGGCGGCGACCAGCGGTAGTTCGTCGTCGGCAGTCGAGAAGTTGATTGGCACGTCGGTGGCGACTCGAACCACCTTGCCGGCCGCCTCGATGTAATCGAGCGCGGCCAGCAGTTTCTTGCGCACGCCCTTGGCCATCTTCGACTTCGGGTCGTGGGCGGCAGCCAAGATCTGCTGTAGCGAACCGTGCTGCGCCAGCAGCGTCGCCGCGGTCTTCTCACCGACGCCCGGAACCCCGGGCAATCCGTCGGACGGATCGCCGCGCAGCAGCGCGAGTTCGGCGTAGGCCGGGCCGGCCCTATCGACCGGCACGCCATAGTGGTCGGCCACCTCAGTGGGCCCGAACAACGTGGCCTTGCTCAGCCCGCGGCCGAGATAGAGCACCCGCACCGGGACGGGGTCGTTCGACACCACCTGCAGCAGGTCGCGGTCGCCACTGACCACCACGACGGGGTCCTTCCGTTCCTGGGCCGCCAGGGTGCCCAGCACATCGTCGGCCTCGAAACCCTCCGCCCCGGCCGTCGGAATCCCGAAGGCGTCAAGGAGTTCGGCGATCATGTCGATCTGAGGCGTCAGGTCGTCCGGGACTTCCTCGATGTCCGGCTCGTTCGGCGGCTCCTCCTCGGCCACCCGGTGCGCCTTGTAGGACGGGACGAGGTCCACGCGGAACTGGGGCCGCCAATCGAGGTCTAGGCACACGGCCAGCCGGCTGGGCCGCTGCTGGGTGATCACCACCGCCATGGAGTCGATGAATCCCCGAACGGCGTTGACGGGCCTGCCGTCGGGCGCGGTGATCGACGACGGCACCCCGAAATACGAGCGGAACCACATGCTGGCGCCGTCGAGCAGCACCAGTGGTGATCGCAAGCGCGGCGAAGCCGCGCGCTGCGGGTCACCACTCATCGAATCGAGCGGCGACCGGGGTGCTGGCATGCCGGCTATGTTCTCACGCCGCCGCGAGGCGACGCACAACTGAGCATTAGCCTGGCTGCCATGCAGTCTCACCGCTTCGACGCAGCAGTGTACGAACGCCGGCTGGCGGCCGCCGCCGGTGCGGCCGGCGCGGCGGGCCTGGCCGGGCTGGTGATCACACCCGGGTATGACCTGCGCTACCTCGTCGGGTCGCGCGCACAGACGCTGGAGCGGTTCACCGCGCTGGTGTTGCCCGCTTCGGGTGAACCGACGGTTGTGGTGCCGCGCCTGGAGCTGGCCTCGCTCAAAGGGTCCGCCATCGCCGAACTCGGCCTGGCGGTGCGGGATTGGGTCGACGGCGACAATCCTTACGATCTGGTGAGTTCCGCGTTGGGGGGCGGCCCTGCCGCGACCGCCGTCACCGATGCCATGCCGGCGTTGCACCTGCTGCCGCTGGCCGAAGTGCTCGGCGTGCTGCCGGTCCTGGCCACCGATGTGCTGCGCACGCTGCGGATGGTCAAGGAGGAATGCGAAGTCGACGCGTTACGCAAAGCGGGCGCGGCCATCGACCGGGTGCACGCCCGGGTGCCGGAGTTTCTGGTCCCGGGCCGCACCGAGGCCGACGTGGCCGCTGACATCGCGGATGCCATTGTGGCCGAAGGGCATTCGGAGGTGGCGTTCATCATCGTCGGCTCTGGGCCGCACGGCGCCGACCCGCACCACGGGTATTCGGATCGCGAACTACAGGTCGG
>DASTKA010000081.1:0-4163 GCA_035716165.1 Mycobacterium sp.
GAAAGGCTGCCCTAACTTCGGCTTCGCCCACGCCGCTGGCCTGCTGGTTGATACCCACCCCGCCAATGTGACGCTTCTCGGAGTGATCAGCGCCACCAAATCTCGCTGAACGCCCCATTTTGCCGTGGCACTTTGGGCCCCGGGCGCTATTCGTTTCGTCAGGGAATGGACGGCGGTTGAATGACGATTGGCGGCAGGGGGCGCACGCGCGTTGTCGTCGGCGCCGCCGTCGTGGTCGGCTGCGCTGTGGTGGTGGGCGCTGCGGTCGTGGTCGTCGGCGGCGGCGCCGAAGTGGTCGTCGGCGGCGGCGGCGCGGGTGTCGTCGTGGTGGTGGCCGGCGGCGCCTCGGTGGACGGTGGTGGGGGCGCCGGGACCACGGTGACGGTGGTGCTGTCGTCGGGTCCGGTGATGGTCACCGTTTGCGATGGTGCGGGGCTCGGCGACGGCGACGTGGGCGTGACCGCCGGGGACTTGGTGAGCAACAGGTTGATCGCCAGGATCAGGGCCACCAGCACCGCCGCGCCCGCTCCGGCCACGCTCAACACCAGCGCCGTGCGCTTGTACCAGGGCAGTCGCCCCTGGGCGGCGGCGTAGCGATTGCCCGTCGCGTCGTCGAATGCCCTTGCCTCATTGGCATACTCGCCGGTCGCGTCGCGGCCGGTGTAGGGCACCGGTTCGTCGTTGTCGGCATCTTGTGACCATGCCAATGCGTCGTCCACATCGGTGGCCTGGGCGGCCCACGCGGCCTGGGTCATGTCGAGCCCGGGGGTGCCGACCATCTCCGTCGGCGTTTCCACGGCCGCCGCCGCGGCGGTCGGGGCGATCCCCGACTCGTAATGCGGGCCCAGTACCGCCGCGCCGAGGGCGGCAACGAGCGCCGGCTGCGCGGGAGTGTGCACCGGCACCCCGAAGCGCTGCGACAAGCGCGCTTTGAGAAACGGGATGTTCGCGCCGCCGCCGGCGATCGCCACGGCGCTCAGCCTGGTGTTCGCAATTCCGTTGCGCCGCAGGGACTCATCGACCGACGTGAGGAACCGGTCCAGCGGCGCGGAGAGCAGTCGCTCGAATTCGGCGCGCGACAGCTGGGCGCCGTCCCCGGAAGCCCCGGCGATGGTGGCTACCGTGGCCGCCGACAGTTGCTCCTTGGCGCGCCGGCAGGCGGCGAGCAGGCGGGCCTGCGACCCGATCCGCGCCGTGCCGCCGAGCATGGCGGTGCTGACGTCGGAGGCCAGCAGGTGATCGAGGATGAGCTGATCGATCGCATCGCCGGAGAAATCGGTGTTCCGTTCGGCCGGCCCGACGGGCGCAAAGCCGGCCTTGGCGTCCATCAAGCTGACGGTGGTGCCGCCGGCACCGAAGTCGCACAGCGCAATCACACCGTCGGCCACGAAGCCGGGCGTGCCGCGCAGCGCCGCGAGTGCGGCCGTGGCGTCGGAAACCAGCATGGGCGCCACCCCGCCGCGCGCCAGATCCGATTGTGCGAAGAACTCCTCCCGCAGCGCCGCGAACTGTGCGTCGGACCAGTAGGCGGGCACCGCGATGGTGATCGGTGACCCGTAGCCCACCGCACGGGCCATGGCTTCGATGGCCTCGACCGTCAGCGCCGCACCCAGGTACTTGGTGCCGTCGGCCGCCACCAGCGGCGCTCGGTCACCGACGCGTTCGACGAAGCCCCGCAGCACGAGTCCGGGTTCCGTCAAGTTCGGATTCTCTTCTGGCAGGCCAACTTCGGTGGGTCGATGTTCGAACAGAGTCAGTACGGAGCTGCGGGTGATCGGGGCGGCGCCCGCGCGAGCGGCGACCAGGTTGGCCACCCCGATCGATAGCCCGAGCGACTCGCTCATCTGCTGCACCCCTGTGTCAGTTGTCCCGCTGCTGTCGCACGGTGGTCCTTAACCGCAGCGACCGTGGATTGCAGCGAGTGTAGGGCTTCGCCGGCGCAATGCGGTGTAACCGTGATCGCGTTTGCCACCGACTCGCTAACGCAGGCCCGGGGGCACCGTGACCGGATTCGGCACCCCGGGAACGGTGATCACCGACGGCAGCTGCGGGACATGGTGACGATGCGTCGGCTGTTGCGTCTGCTGCGTCTGTCCCCCGGTGGGCTGCTGCTGCGTCGGCTGCGCCGGCGGTTGTTCCGCACTGCTGCCGGGCGAGGACGTGGTGGTGGTGGTTGTGGTGGTCGGCGTCGTCGTGGTGGGTGTGGTGCTCGTCGTCGTTTTGGGAACGTGGCTGACGGTCTCGCCGTGGATCAGCTCGATGATGCCGAAGACGATCAACGCGATCAGGATGACGACCGAGACCAGCCAGGCGATGAGCATCGCCGGCTTGCGATACCAGGGAGTCGGCTCGGCGTCCTGGTCGAACGGGTCGGCGTCGTCGGAAGGCTCGACCCCGTCGGGCGGTGGACCGGATGACGGTATCTCGCCGGTGGGCGGCTGTTCGCTCACCCCGAAGTCGCCATGCTGCGTCGGCTGCTCGTGGAAGTCGTCGGGTGGGCCTTTGGATGCCACGGCACCGATGGTACTGACCACACCTGCCAATCTTCTGCCGCCCGCCCGGGTGACGCGGCCGTGCGCCCGGAACGTGGGCCGACGACCTGCGCAGGTGGTTAGGTCGAGGTCGTGGATTCCCTGGTGAAGTTGTTTCGCGACACGGGCGCGGTCCGGATATTGGTCTCCGTCGCCCTCGGTGTCGCCGTCGCTGTCGTGGTGGGTAACACGGCCGGCTGGCGTTTCGCGCTGGCCGGCTGGATCGTCACCGCGGGAACGTACGTGGTGTGGACGCAGTTCATCGTGCTCGGCATGGACGCCGAGCAGACCTGCAGATGGGCAACGCGAGAGGACCCGACCCGGTGGTTGGCCGATGCGGTCATCCTGTCGGCAAGCGTCACGAGCCTCGGCGGTGTCGGCTATGTGGTGGCCGCGGGTTCACGCGCGGGCCACGAAGCCGTGGTGGCCGCGATTTTCGGCATCCTGACCGTCGCCGCGTCCTGGGTCGCGGTGCACACGTTGTTCACCGTGCACTATGCGCGGCTCTACTACTCGGACGAGCCGGGAGGAATCAATTTCCACGACCCCGAGCCCCCGCGGTTCCGGGACTTCGCCTATCTCGCTTTCACCGTCGGGATGACCTACCAGGTGTCGGACACCGAGATCGGATTGACCTCGATCCGGGCGACGGTATTGCGCCATGCGCTGCTGTCTTACCTGCTCGGGGCGGTAGTCCTGGCGGTGACGATCAATCTGATCGCGGGGCTGGGCTCCAAGATCTGACCGGGTCACGCCGCTGCTCGGCTCTTAGTAGCACCCGCTCACGTGGATTCGCCGGCCGGCTCCCACGCAGACCCCCACCGGCGGGGGTGGTGGCGGCGGGGGCGGGAAGTCTCCCGGCAGGGGTGCGTAGGCGTCCGGCGGCGGGGCAAAGCTGTTGACCGTGTCGGCAATGTTGGTACACCCACTCACCGAAACCCGCCGGCCGGCGCTCGCGCACACGTCGGCGTGGGCCACACCCGAGGGCTCCACGACCGCATAGAGCTCAGGAATCGCCGTCAGGGACAGCACCGCTATCCCGGCGACAGTCCAGGACCGCACAAACAGATTCATCGCGATCTCCTTCGCGTGATCGCCAGCGTCGCGTGGCCCGATGGACCACTGACTGAGCTGGGCAGCATTATATTTCTTCGCCCGCACGCGCAAACCCGGATTCGCCCGGCAGATCGTGCTCGGCGACCGTCCTCAGCCCTGGGGCAAAACCCGCGACCCACCGGTTAAGGAGTGACGCCGGGCTGGCCCAGCAATGGAGTCCACTGGCACCGCTGCCGGATGTCGACCATCGGCTGACGAATGCCCTCCAGGTCGGCTTGCTCTTGCGGGTTCGCGCTGAAGTAGTTCTCCACAGCGCCTTGGATCTGATCCTTGGGCTGATCCTGAAGGCCGGTGTAGAAGTCGTTGACGTCGGGGTGCAGGAACAGGTAGGTCGACAGCGCCGACGCGACCCCGGCCGCGACATTGGCCACGTTGGCAGCGGTGCAATCGGGCGGCCGGGGATCAGCCGCGGCGGTCCCGCGGTCGCACACGACAGCATCAGCGCAGCCGCGCCGGCGCCCATCGCGCCGGCCACCGCCCGGCGCGCAACGATTTCTGGGAGGAACATGACTGGCT
>DASTKA010000082.1:0-3406 GCA_035716165.1 Mycobacterium sp.
GGCCCTCGGCGAGCGCGAGCACCATCTCGGGACTGGGCCGGGAACGCCCGGTCTCGATGAAGCTCAGATGTCGCGCCGACACGCCCACGCTCAGCGACAGATCGAGCTGACTCACCCGTCGGCGCGCCCGCCAATCGCGCAACAGGACGCCCACCGCGGCATGGCTCACGAGGCAACGGTAACCACACCCGTGCACCCGCAGCGATGACCTCGGAGGTAATTGTGCCGCCGCACGACGCCGAGACAGGCTTGCTGTAACGCGCTCGATCGAAGCGCCCGACCCAGGGAGGAACCATGACCGACGTCAAAACCGCTGCCCCGAAGTTCAGTGCCGAACTGTTCGCGGCATTCTGGGCCGCGCCCACCATGTCGCGCGGCTTCGACATCCTGGCCAACGACATCGTCGGCTACTGGCCCGGCGACCCCGAGCCGGTCCGCGGCATCGAGCCGTACACGGCGAAGATCGCCGAATTGCTGGACGCCGCACCGGATTTGAAACTCGATGTCATTGACAGCGCCACCGTTCCCGGCGCCGTCGAGGGCGAGGAGCTGGTGTTCTTGCACTACGTGGGTCGGGGCACCGGCCCCGACGGGCCGTTCCAGATCCGGGGCATCGACCGGGTTCGCACCCGCGACGGGATGGTCGTGGAGAACGTCATCCGCTACGACCCGGTTTTCGTCCGCGGGCGCTGAGCCGGCCTACTGACGCACGACGCAGAACACGTTGCCCTCGGGGTCGGCCAGCACCACCCAGCGGAAGCTGTCGCCGAACTGGTGCCGGCCGACCTCGGTCGCTCCGGCCGCCGTCAGCCGAGACACCTCGGCGTCGACGTCGGCCGCACTCAAATCGAGGTGCACGCGGTTCTTTCCGGGGGTCGGGTCGGGCACCTTCTGGAACCCGAGCCGCATCCCTTGCGGGAAGGTCACCGCGGTGAACTCGTCGGCCAGCACCTCGTGCGGTGTCCCGCCGAACTGCTCGGCCCACCAGCCGGCCAGTTTCGCCGGGTTGCTGCAGTCGAAGGTCAACATCTCCACGTTGAGCGCCATACCGGCAGACCCTATGCCGCTAGTCGGCGAAAAGGAACGCGTGCATCGCGGCCGAATAGGCGGCCACATCGTGCGCGCCCATCAGCTCGCGCGCGGAGTGCATCGCCAGCTGTGCGGCGCCGACGTCCACGGTGGGGATGCCCGTCCGCGCGGAGGTCAACGGTCCGATCGTGGATCCGCACGGCAGGTCGGCCCGGTGCTCGTAGCGCTGCAACGCCACGCCGGCCCGCCGGCAGGCCAGGGCGAACGCCGCGGCGGTGCGCCCGTCAGTGGCGTAGCGCAGGTTCGGGTGCACCTTGAGCACCGGCCCGGCGTTGACCGCAATCGGATGGTTGGGCTCGTGCCGCTCCGGATAGTTGGGGTGCGTCGCGTGCGCCATGTCGGCCGAGGCCAGCAATGAGGCCGGCAGCCGGCGCAGGTAGTCCTCTCGACTACCGCCCGCCGCCAGCACAATTCGCTCCAGCACGGTGCCCAGCAAGTTGGATTGCGCGCCGTGGTCCGACGACGACCCGACCTCTTCGTGATCGAAGAGCACCAACACCGGCAGATAGGCCGCGGTTTCCTCCGAGGCCAACAGCGCCTCCAGCCCCGCATAACAACTGGCCTGGTTGTCCAGCCGAGGCGCACTGAGCAGGCTGGCGTCGGCGCCGGTCACCGTCGAGGGCGTCAGGTCATGGGTCATCAGGTCGGCAGCCAGCACGTCGGTTGCCGCCACTGAAGCGCGATCTGCGACGTAGTCGACGAATGACCGCGCCGTCGCACCGACACCCCACACCGCATTGACGTGTCGCTGCGGGTCCAACGTCACCGACTTTCGGTCCTCGGCCAGATGGATGGCCAACTGCGGCACCCGCAGAATCGGCTCGTCGATCCGCACCAGCCGGTGCGCGATCCCGCCACCTTCGTCGTCAGCTCGCACCGACAGGCGCCCACTGATTCCCAGATCGCGGTCCAGCCACGAGTTGAGCCACGCTCCCCCATAGGGTTCCAGCGCCACCACCCGCCAGCCGGCGACCAACCGGTCGGGATGTTGCTTGACCCTGAGGTTGGGACTGTCGGTGTGCGCGCCGACGATCCGGAACGGGCCCTGCGCCCCGTCCGAATTCCACGCGACCAGCGAACCAGCCCGCACCGTGAAGTAGCGGCCCTGCTCGGATGGCCACTGTTTAGCCTCGTCCAGTTCGGTGTATCCGGCAGCGGTCAACCGCGTGGCCACCGTGGCGCAAACATGGAATGGCGACGGAGAGGCGTCGATGAAATCGCAGAGTCCTTGCGCGCTCGCTGAGGACTTCGCCTGGTTTCGAGGCCCGCCGGACATGTTGAACATCATGGCTGTCCGCCGCCGCGGACTTCACGCTAGGGTCGATTGCGCGCTCCTTACTCGCGCCGCTTCCGGCGCTCGCCGTCGCCACGCTAGGGTCGATTGCGCGCTCCTTGCTCGCGCCGCTTCCGGCGCTCACCGTCGCCACGCTAGGGTCGTCAGAGTGCCCGCTGTGCAGCCGCAACCCATCCTCGCGCCGCTGACGCCCGCGGCGATCTTCCTGGTGGTGACCATCGACGACGGCGGAGAGGCGACGGTGCACGAGGCGCTGCCGGACATTCCCGGACTGGTGCGCGCGATCGGTTT
Source organism: Mycobacterium sp. (assembly GCA_035716165.1). Lineage (GTDB taxonomy): Bacteria > Actinomycetota > Actinomycetes > Mycobacteriales > Mycobacteriaceae > Mycobacterium. The sequence goes on from DASTKA010000082.1 coordinate 2,675, forward strand.
TCGCGAACCGCAGAAACGGTTGTCGGCGATTGTGTCGATCGGCTCCGATGGCTGGGATCGGTTGTTCTCCGGACCGCGCCCCGCCGAACTGCATCGGTTTACCGAGCTGAAAGGCCCGCGCCACACCGCCCCTGCCACGCCCGGGGACCTGTTGTTCCACATCAGGGCCGAGAGTTTGGACGTCTGCTTCGAGTTGGCCGACCGAATCCTGAAATCGATGGTCGGCGCGGTAACCGTGGTCGACGAGGTGCATGGCTTCCGCTACTTCGACAACCGCGACTTGCTCGGATTCGTTGACGGCACCGAAAACCCGGACGGCGCGCTGGCCGTCAGTGCCACCGCGGTCGGCGACGAGGACCCCGAGTTCGCCGGCTCCTGCTATGTGCACGTGCAGAAGTACGTGCACGACATGTCGTCGTGGAATTCGATCTCGGTCACCGAGCAGGAGCAGGTGATCGGCCGCACCAAACTGGACGACATCGAGCTCGACGACGACGTCAAGCCGGCCAACGCCCATATCGCCCTCAACGTGGTCACCGACGACGACGGCACCGAACTCAAGATCGTGCGGCACAACATGCCGTTCGGCGAGCTCGGCAAGAGCGAATACGGCACGTACTTCATCGGCTATTCGCGTACACCGCAGGTCACCGAACAGATGCTGCGAAACATGTTCCTCGGTGATCCGCCCGGCAACACCGACCGCATCCTCGACTTCTCCACGGCTGTCAC
>DASTKA010000083.1:0-2419 GCA_035716165.1 Mycobacterium sp.
CGATGCCGATTCCGACGTCGCGGCCTGGCCCGCGACCCTGGACCGGCTGCTGGCGGCCGGTGGCCCCGAGGCGATCTACGTCCCGGGCCATGGCAGCGTCGTCGACGCGGAGTTCGTCCGCCGTCAGCGAGACTGGCTGGCTCGCCGTGGCGCCGGCCCGTGACCGATGCCGTATTGAAAAGTATTGTCCCCCAACACGTTGCAACCGCACTTCTGCGCGCCACCCGGATACGCGGGCATCGTGAGCAATGGGAGGCCTGCGGCGATCGCCGGCCTGGCCCCAACAACCTGTGGCAAGTCCCGGTTGTGGCAACAGTTTTGGTTCGAGTCTTTCGACCCCTGATTGAACCGCCCTTGCCGGGGATAGACTCACGTTCAGTGGCATCGAGCGCGAAGAGGAGCGTAAGACATGGCGATCATCGACAAGGACACCCAAGTCCGGCCATCGTTTGACGACGAGGTCGCTGCCACGCAGCAATACTTCGACGACCCGCGCTTTTCCCGCATCACGCGCCTCTTCACGGCCCGCCAGGTAGCGGAGCAACGCGGCACCATCCCCACCGACTACACCGTCGCGCGCAACGCCGCGGCCGCCTTCTACGAGCGACTGCGTGAGCTGTTCGCCGAGAAGAAGAGCATCACCACATTCGGCCCGTACTCGCCCGGCCAGGCCGTCGCGATGAAGCGCATGGGCATCGAGGGGATCTACCTGGGAGGTTGGGCGACGTCGGCCAAGGGCTCCACCACCGAGGACCCCGGACCCGACCTCGCCAGCTACCCGCTGAGCCAGGTTCCCGACGACGCCGCGGTGCTGGTGCGCGCGCTGCTGACCGCCGACCGCAACCAGCATTACCTGCGCATGAAGATGACCGAGCAGCAGCGTGCCACCGCTACGGAGTACGACTACCGGCCGTTCATCATCGCCGACGCGGACACCGGCCACGGTGGTGATCCGCACGTGCGCAACCTGATCCGCCGGTTCGTCGAGGTCGGGGTGCCGGGGTATCACATCGAGGACCAGCGTCCCGGCACCAAGAAGTGTGGCCATCAGGGCGGCAAGGTGCTGGTGCCGTCGGACGAACAGATCAAACGGCTCAACGCTGCGCGCTTCCAGCTCGACATCATGAAGGTGCCGGGCATCATCGTCGCCCGTACCGATGCCGAGGCGGCCAACCTGCTCGACAGCCGGGCCGATGAGCGCGACCAGCCGTTCCTGCTCGGCGCCACCAACCTCAACATCCCTTCGTACAAGTCTTGCTTCCTGGCGATGGTGCGCCGCTTCTACGAGCTGGGTGTCAAAGACCTCAACGGTCACCTTCTCTATGCGCTGCCCGAAGGGGAGTACGCCGAGGCCGAGGCCTGGCTCGAGCGGCAGGGAATCCAGGGCGTGATCTCCGAGGCCGTCAGCGCCTGGCGCGAGAACGGGCAACAGTCGATCGATGACCTGTTCGACCAGGTCGAGTCGCGGTTCGTCGCGGCCTGGGAGGACGACGCCGGGTTGATGACCTACGGCGAGGCGGTGGCCGATGTGCTCGAATTCGATGCCAGCGAGGGCGAGCCGACCGACATGAGCGCCGAGGAGTGGCGCGCCTTCGCGGCGCGTGCGTCCCTGTACTCCGCCAAGACCAAGGCGAAGGAGTTGGGCGTCGACCCGGGCTGGGACTGCGAGCTGTCGAAGACCCCCGAGGGCTACTACCAGATCCGCGGCGGCATCCCGTACGCGATCGCCAAATCACTGGCCGCCGCGCCGTTCGCCGACATCCTCTGGATGGAGACCAAGACCGCCGACCTGGCCGACGCCAAGCAGTTCGCCGACGCCATCCACGCCGAGTTCCCCGACCAGATGCTGGCCTACAACCTGTCGCCGTCGTTCAACTGGGACACCACGGGCATGACCGACGAGCAGATGAAGCAGTTCCCCGAGGAACTGGGGAAGATGGGCTTCGTCTTCAACTTCATCACGTACGGCGGACACCAGATCGACGGCGTGGCGGCCGAGGAGTTCGCCACGTCGCTGCAGCAGGACGGCATGCTCGCGCTGGCCCGCCTGCAGCGCAAGATGCGCCTTGTCGAATCCCCTTACCGCACACCGCAAACCCTGGTCGGCGGCCCGCGCAGTGATGCTGCGCTCACGGCCTCCTCGGGTCGCACCGCGACCACCAAGGCGATGGGCGAGGGCTCGACCCAGCACCAGCACCTCGTGCAGACCGAGGTGCCGAAGAAGCTGCTCGAGGAGTGGCTGGCGATGTGGAGCGACAACTACAGCCTGGGCGAGAAACTCCGCGTGCAACTGCGGCCCCGCCGGGCCGGCTCGGATGTGCTGGAACTCGGCATCTACGGCAACGACGACGAGCAGCTGGCCAACGTCGTCGTCGACCCGATCAAAGACCGGCACGGCCGCAGCATCCTTCAGGTGCGC
>DASTKA010000084.1:0-3227 GCA_035716165.1 Mycobacterium sp.
GGCCATTCCATCCCCCGGATGATGGGCACCACGGACAGGCCCACCCAGGTCGAGTCGATGATTCTGCCGCCCATTGCCCACGAGGTGCGGGTCATCTCGATCGCTCAATTCACCGAGGGCAACACCCCGGTGGTGTGGCGCGGGCCGATGCTGCACCGGGCGCTTCAGCAGTTCCTGGCCGATGTCTACTGGGGCGATCTGGACGTCCTGCTGCTCGATCTGCCGCCGGGCACCGGCGACATCGCCATCTCGGTGGCACAGCTGATTCCGAACGCGGAGATCCTGGTGGTGACGACGCCGCAGCTGGCCGCGGCCGAGGTCGCCGAGCGGGCCGGCAGCATCGCCTTGCAGACCCGTCAGCGCCTCGTCGGCGTCGTGGAGAACATGTCCGGGCTCACGCTGCCCGACGGCTCCACATTGCAGGTGTTCGGCGAGGGCGGCGGCCGGCAAGTGGCCGAGCGGCTGACCCGCGCGGTCGGCGCCGACGTGCCGCTGCTGGGTCAGATCCCGCTGGACCCCGAACTGGTGGCCGCGGGCGATTCCGGCGTACCGCTGGTGCTCAGTGCCCCCGATTCGCCGGTGGGCAAGGCGCTGCGCGGGGTGGCCGACAGCTTGTCGTCGCGCAAGCGCGGGCTTGCCGGCGTATCGCTCGGGCTCGATCCGACCCCGCGCTGACGCCTCGAGGGCCGAGGCCCGGCGTTCAGGTCGCGTCGGTGTCGAAGGGCGTGTGAGCGCCGGCCTGCTGCTCGGCCGCCACCGACTGCCCATGCGGCGCGGGAGGGACGGGCTGCGGGGTTTGCGGCGGCGCGCCACTCACCGGTTTGTCGAAGCTCCCGGTCAAGAAGGAGTCGTCGCCATCCAGGAGATGCTTGGTCAATGCCGCACGCGGCGTCATGCCCCGAAGCTTCTGCAATTCGCTCAGCGGGACGCGAAGATCGTCGAACTCTGGTCCGAGGTCCTCGCGCAGCTGACTCGTCACACCGCTGAGGTAGTCACGCGCCTGACGCAAAGCGTTCGACGTCCACCGGATCGCACCCGGCAGCCGCTCCGGCCCAAGCACCACCAGCCCGACCACGACGAGGACGAGCATGTGCTCCCAGCTCAGACTGCCGAACATCAGCCCTCAGGGTCTGGTTTGACGGTCAGCGTCACGTGTCGGCCGTCGCGGACGACCTCGATCGGCGAATCCTGGCCGATGGTCAGTTGCCGCACAGCGACGACGAATTCGTCGGCATCGGCGACCTTGCGGTTGCCGACCTTGACCACGACGTCGTTCTCCAGAATTCCGCCCTTTTGCGCGGGGCTGCCCGCCTTGACGTTGGCCACCTGAGCGCCGGAGGCGATCGCGTTGCTCACCGACCGGGTGCTGACTCCCAGCGTCGGGTGCACGATCTTGCCGTCCTTGATCAGCGTCTCGGCGACCTGCTTGGCCTCGTTGATCGGGATCGCGAAGCCCAGCCCACTTGCGCTGTCCGACAACGACTTACCCGCGGTGTCGATGCCGATCACCTGGGAATCCATGTCGATCAGCGGACCGCCGGAGTTTCCGTGGTTGATCGACGCGTCGGTCTGGATCGCGTCGATCACCGTGTCGGTGTCCGAGCCCTCCCCCGAGAGCGGCACCGGCCGGTGCAGCGCGCTGACGATGCCGTGCGTCACGGTGCTGCGCAGCCCCAGCGGCGCGCCCGCGGCCAGAACCTCATCGCCCACCCGCACCTTGTCGGAATCGCCGAGCCGCGCCACCGACAAGTTGTCGACGTTGTCGACTTTCAGCACCGCCAGGTCGGTCTTGGGGTCGCGGCCCACCAGGTTCGCGGGCACCTCTTTGCCGTCGTTGAAAACCACGGTGGTCTTGAACTGGCTGGGGTTGTTCGCCGCCTCGGAGATGACGTGGTTGTTGGTGACGATGTAGCCGCGGCCGTCGACGACGACGCCCGAGCCCTGCATGCCCTCCTGGTCGCTCTTCGATTCGATGGTCACCACGGCGCCGGCCGTCGCGGCCGCGACCTTGGCGAACCGGCCGGCCGGCGACTCGCCGTTGCCGTTGGTCGACAGCGTGACCTTCGAGGTGGTGAACGCCTGGGCGACTTCCGCGGTCTTGCGGCCGATCACCCCGCCGAGCACGCCGATGACCAACGCGATCAGCAGCAAGACCAGCAACGCGAGGTAGGACACCTTGCCGCCGAACAACACGTCGCGCACGCCCAGCTTGCCGCCGTAGCCCAGCGCCGTCCCGGATCGCGACGGAGGCACCGCCGGTGTACCCAGGGCCGCCGCGGCGCCCGGGTCTCGCCAGGGATCGTCGAGCTCGTCGGGCTCCGCACCGTCTTTCTCGGTGGCCAGCGCATTGGCGTCCACCGGGTGGCGCTGCAACGAGTCGGGGCTTCCGTCCGGCCGGTGGAACGCCTCCTGCAGGACGGGGTCGGCGGGTCGGTCGCTCGGGCGGAATTCGGCCTGGTCCCGGTACTTCTGCGGACGGACCCGTTCGGCCACGAACGACCCGCGCAGCCCGTCGGGACGACCGAACTCCCGACGCGATGCGGGGTCGACCGGCGGACGCGAGATGGGGCGCGGCGCTAAGCGGTTGCCGCTGTCTTTTGCTTGGTCGTAGCCTTGGTCGGAGGTCACGTTGTCCCTTTTGGATCCTCTACTTGAGCGCTCGAGACGGGCCTTCACCGGGCAAAATACGCGGCAGCGGCGTTGTCCGTGTCCACCCTAGTATCCACGGTGCGCCGTTGGTCGGCATGAACGCGCACCGACGCGAAAGCAGCACGCTACCGGCCCTTGCGCCGGTCCCGGCTGTCACGGTCCGCGAAGCGGTCGGGCGCCTGCGCGGACGAGTCCTCGGGCGACTCGTAGGGAATGTCCGCCAGCATGCCGAGCAGCGTGCTGGGGATCCGGATGGGGCGCGAATCGCGCAGCGCCGCACGCGCCCGGCTCTGGTCGTCGACCTCGGCAGCGCACTGGGCGCACAACGACAGATGATGCGCGGCCCGCAGGTGGGCGTTCATCCGCAACTCGCCGTCGACGAACGCCGCGATCGCTTCGACGGACAGGTGCTCGGTGGAACCGAATTGGCGTGGTGCGCCGATCGGCGCGTCACTTTGGGAGGCGAACTGAGCGGGAAGCCAGGAGAACGCGCGGCGGAACACATGTCCTCGATCGGGCATCACCAGCTCCTCGCCACTCGATTCTTATCGCTACCTTATTTCGAATGTAGCGCGGGC
>DASTKA010000085.1:0-3385 GCA_035716165.1 Mycobacterium sp.
CTTCCGGGTCCGGCGCGCCGGGGAAACGGCAGGAAACCGCGACGATCGCGATCGGTTCGTCCGTGCGCGTCGTCGCCGCCGTCCGCTGAGGCCCTGTTTTCGAGGAAGCCTGCTCGCCGATCTCGAGCACTTCACCCAGCAGGTAGTCGGCCACGTCGGACAACCGCGGGTGATCCATCGCCAGCGTCGCCGGGATTTGCCTGCCCACGCCTTCTTCGATGCGGCGACGTAATTCGACGGCCATCAACGAATCCATGCCGAGATCGAAAAACCCTGCGTCCTCACGGATCTCCGCGGCATCGGTGCGCGTCACCTCCGCGACCGCGTCGCGCAGATAATCGGTCAAAAGCTTCTTGCGCTGCTGCACCGGAGCGCCCGTGAGCCGATCGACCAACGGGGTCTGCCCATCCGTTGTCACCGCGGGCACGGCATCGGGCGCCTCGCGCTCCAACTCCGCCAGGAACGCCCGCTTACCCGCTTGTTGATACAGCGGCAAGAAGCGCGCCCAGTCGATCCGGGCCACGACACCTTGTGCGGCCCCCTGCGCCGCAGCGGCCGCGCGAACCTCGGCCAGACCCGCCAGCGCATCGGCCGGTGCCATGGTCCTGACCCCGCGCCGATCCAGGCGCGCACGAGATTCTGCGTCGGCCATGCCCGCTGACCACGGCCCGAAATTGACGCTGACGCCCGGGATGCCCTGCTCACGCAGGCGCCAGGCCAGACCGTCGAGGAAGGCGTTCGCCGCACCGTACGCGCTCTGGCCGAATCCACCCCACACCGAGGCGATCGAGGATGTGCTGATGAAGAAGTCGAGCTCCAGGTCGGCCGCCGCTTCGCTCAAATGCCATGCGCCCCATACCTTGCCGGCGAACACACGATCGATCTCAGCGTCTTCCAGGGCGCTGAGCGGGGTGGTACCGATCTCACCTGCCGCGTGGACTATGCCGGCCAGCGGCGGCAACTCCGCCTGCACGCCCGCCAGCAGGCGCGCGACGTCATGCGCATCGGCGACATCGGCGGTGACGACCCGGATTTGGCAATCGTGCGCTTCACCCAGGGCATCGATGCGCTGTTGGGCGGCATCCGTCGGCGCGCGGCGGCTCGTCAGAACGACATGCCCGGCGCCGTGCGCGGCCAGGTATCCGGCGATCTCCAGCCCGATCGCGCCAAGTCCTCCGCTCACCAAATACGTTGCGTCGTGGCGCAGTTGCAGCGGTGCATCGCTCGAGGGCTCGGTGCTCCGAACCAGCCGGGGAACGTAGACCGCCCGATCACGCAGCGCGAGCTGGTCTTCCCTGGCGGGCGAGTCCTCCGGTGTGGTGATCCGCTCGATGAACCGCGACCATTCGTCGGCGGTGCCCGCCGACATGTCTGCGAGTCCGCCCCATACCTGGGGTAGCTCCAGCGATGCGGCGCGACCGAATCCCCACAGAGCGCTCTGGTGCGGCGCCACGGTGTCCGCCTCGGTGACGCGCTGTGCGCTGCGCGTCACGATCCAGATGGGACTGCGCACTTCAGCGGCGACCGCGGCGCGAAACAGCCGACGCGTTCCGCCGAGGATGCGGTGTTGCATCCGCAACAGTGACCGCATCGATGGTGTGGTTGCGGGTTCCAGGGCCGCGGCATGCACGATGCGTAGCGTCGAATCGTTTGCCGCGGCGGCGCGTATCGCGTCCGCGAGCCGTTCCTCGTCCGCGTCGGACACCGGCAACCCGATGATGTGGTGGCGGTTGTTGTGTGCGGTCAGCACGTCGAGCAACGGCCGGACGGCATCGGTGTCGTCGGCGACGACGATCCAGCTCGAACCCACCCCTGCTTCCGCTCGGGAAATCGGAGCAGTGAATGTGTCCCAGCGGATCTCGTAGCGGTCTTTCTCGATGGATCGGGTCGCGGGCCGTTGATTGTGCCGGCCGTCCTCGGGACGGCGGTCGGCGTCGGTAGGCGGTCCGTCGACGCCCTGTCGTTGGCCGGGACGACCGCGCTCATCCCGGAACCAGTAGTGACGGCGCTCGAACGGGTAGGTGGGCAGGTCGAGCTTCCGCGCGTCCGGCTGCCGGAAGGCCGCGAAGTCGGGCAGGTGGCCAAGGACATACGCGTCGGCGACAGCTTCGGTGATCTGCCGGTGGTCGGCGGTGTTTCGGCGCAGCGATGTGATAGCCCGCGGCGCGGTGGCCGGGTCAGGCCACGCGCTCAGGGCCGTGGCACTGAGCACCGGTCGCGGGCCGATCTCGAGGACCATCGTGCAACTCAGGTCGGCGAGAGTGCGCACACTCCTGGCGAATTCCACCGGTCGGCGTGCGTGGCGGCGCCAATAGGGGCCATCGAGCTTTACACTTCGGCCGAGCGCATCCCCGGTGCGGTTGTCGATCAAAATTCGTTGCGGCGCTTTGAAGTCGAACCGGTCCGCATACGCTTCGAATTCGTCGAGGATCGGGTCCAGCAGCGCTGAGTGGAACGCGTGGCTGGTGTCCAGCCAGTCACACCGCACACCGTCGGCCGTCAGCGGGGCCACCGCCCGCTCTAATTCCGCTGCGGGACCGGATAATACGGTGTTGGCGCCGTTGTAGGCGGCGATCGACAGACTCGGGAACTCCTCGGTCAGGCGCTCGACCCGCTCCGCGGCGGTGAACACCGCGACCATGCGACCACCCGCAGGCAGACTGCCGAAGAGACGACCACGTTCGGCCATCAGCAACACGCCGTCTTCGAGACTGAGCACACCGGCGACGCAGGCCGCCGCATACTGGCCAACGCTGTGACCCAGCACCACGTCGGGCTGGAACCCCCACGACTGCCATAGCCGGGCCAGGCCCATCTCGACCGCGAACAGTGCGGGTTGCGCATAGGAGGTTTGCTGAAGCGTCGCGCCGTCGTCGGCGTCGGCTACGTCGAAAATCACATCCAGCAATGGCTTTTCGAGGTTTTCAGCGACCGCAGCAGCGCAGCTATTCAGGGTCTCGGCGAACACCGGCTCGGTGTCGTACAACTCCCGCGCCATCCCGGGATACTGGCTGCCTTGCCCGGTGAACAGCCATGCCGTCTTCGGCACGTCATGGGACTCGCCGCGAAACAAACCGGGCGCCGGGCGGTTCTCCGCAAGTGCACCAAGGAGACCCATGGCAGATTCCCGCGAATTGACTACCAACGCGGCCCGCTGCTCCAGGTGTGCCCGGCCCGTCCCTGCGGTGTAGCACACGTCCGCGAGGGTGGCCTCCGGGTGCGCGCTCAGCCAGTTGCGGTACTCGTCGGCGAGGCGGGCCAACGCGGCAGGCGTTCGTGCCGAGAGCGGCAGGATGCTGAACCGTCGGTCACCGGGCCGCTCGGCCGGAACCGGCGCCACCTGCTTGGGCGCTTCCTCGAGAATGACGTGCGCGTTCGTGCCGGC
>DASTKA010000086.1:0-4537 GCA_035716165.1 Mycobacterium sp.
GTCGACGTCGTCGCAAACCAGCGCGGCACCGGCGGCGAAGGCCAAGTACACCATCGCCGACTACGTCAAGGACAACAACATCTCCGAGACGCCCGTGCACCACGGCGATCCGGGCCCGAACGTCGACCTGCCGGTACCCGGGGGCTGGCAGCTGAGTCAGAACTCCGGCACCTCCTATGGCGGAATCGTGCAGAGCCAGCCCGCCGACCCCGCCGATCCGCCCACCGTCTCGGCACTGTTTTCCAGACTGAGCGGCAACGTCGACCCGGCGAAGCTGATCCAATACGCCCCGGGCGAGGTGCAAAACCTACCCGGATATCAAGGGGGCGGGAATGACGGCTCCGCGTCGACGCTCGGCGGTTTCCAGGCCTGGCAGGTGGGCGGCACGTATCAGCGCGCCGGTAAGACCCGGCTCATCGCGCAGAAGACCGTGGTGATTCCCAGCCAGGGCGCGATCTACGTGCTGCAACTCAACGCCGACGGACTCGAGAGCGATGGGCGCCCGTTGATGGACGCCACCAAGGCCATCGACGACCAGACCACCATCACCGGCTGAGCCTGGATGTGAACGCATGACGGAGCAGTCGTATGCGGTGGACGCCGGGCACCCACCGTCGGCGCTGATGCGTCTGGTCAACCCGGCGATGCGATTCGTGCTGCGCAGTCCGCTGGCCGGGCTCGCCGGCGACCAATTCATGGTGTTGAGTTTCACCGGACGCAAGACGGGTCGCCGGTATTCGATTCCGTTGAGCGCCCACCTGATTGACGGTCAGCTCTACGCGCTGACCGGCAATCCGTGGAAGCAGAACTTCCGCGACGGCGGACCGGTCCAGGTCATCTACGGCGGAACGACCACGGCGATGCGCGGGGAGCTGATCCGCGACCGTGCCGTCGTCTCCGATCTATTGTTGCGTTGTGCGCAGACCTACGGAGTGCAGCGCGGACAACGCATGATCGGACTGAAGTTTCGCGACAACCGGATTCCGACTCGCGACGAGTTCGCCGAGGCCGTCGACCGGCTGCACCTGGGTGCGGTCCGGCTGAGCCCGGCCGAATAGGCCTGGCGCGTCACGCATTCCCCGCGCCCGCGGCGGCGCGGGTTCGGGTGACGACGGGTTGCTCGAAGCCGGCGTCGACCGCGGCCCGCTGCACCGCCGCGCCGACGGCATCCGCGCGGTCCAGCGGCACCAGGGCGATCACGCAGCCGCCGAATCCGCCGCCGGTCATCCGCGCGCCCAGCGCGCCCTCGCGCACCGCCGTGTCGGCGATCAGGTCGATGCGCTCGGTCGTGATGCCGAAGTCGTCGCGCATGGAGGTGTGCGAGGCGGTGAAGATCCGACCAGCCTCGACGTAGTCCGAATGTCGCAGCGCCGCAACACAATCGATCACCCGTTGATTTTCGGTGAGGACATGGCGGGCGCGACGGGCGTCGACAGGGTCACGCACCTGGTCAAGGACGGCGGACAATTGAACGCCCGCGCGGTCCTGCACCTCCCGCAGCGACGACGCCGACAGATCGGCCGCCGCCCGCTCGCACGAGGCGCGCCGCGCCGCGTAGTCGCCGCCGGCGTGACTGTGGCGCTCCCGGGAGTCGATCAGCAACAGCGCAACACCCGCGGCGGCCGGGTCGAAAACGACCGGCGTGACGGTGAGGTCGGCGAAGTCGATCAGCACCGCCGTCGCTTCCCGGCCGAAGAGCGCGGCCAGCTGGTCGAGCAAACCCGTTGGCGCGCCGACGTATTCGTTCTCGGCGCGCTGGGCCAGCCGCGCCTGTTCCTTGGCGTCGATGCGAAGACCGGCGGCCGACGCGATCGCGCCAAGCGCCGCGCATTCCAGCGCCGCCGACGACGACAGACCCGACCCCATTTCCACGTCGCTGGTGATCGACATCGTGCCGCCGGGAACCGGGTGGCCGCCTGCACGCAGCGCCCAGATGACCCCGGCCACGTAGGCCGCCCAGCCGGTGACGTCGCCGGGGACCGTGTCGATCCGAACCCGCACCGGGGCATCGGCGCGGTCGCTCACGACGGTGATCGCGTCGTCGTCGGCGGGCTCGAACGTCGCCAGGGCGCGCTGTGGTAACGCGATGGGCAGCGCGAAACCCAGGTTGTAGTCGGTGTGTTCGCCGATCAGATTGATCCGCCCCGGAGCGGCGTAGCGGATCGTCATCGCAGCTCGCGCAGTCGCTGGGCCACGCTTTCCGGCGTGACGTCGCCGATGAAGGCATCCATCGCCGATTCGGAGGCCGCCAGGTACTTGAGCTTGGTGGCGCTGCGTCGGATCGACATCAATTCGACGTGGAAATAACCCTCGGCCTGGGCTTCGTTGTCGGTGTACTGGTGCAGCGCCGAAATATAGGGCAGCGGCGCGGAATACATCCGATCGAAGCGCTTGAGCACGTCGAGGTAGACACGCACGAACGCATCGGACTCATCCTCGCCGAGTTCGGTCAGGTTGCGCACGAACCTGTTCGGGTAGATGTGCACCTCGACCGGCCAGCGCGCCGCGAACGGCACGAACGCGGTGAACAGTTCGTTGCGCGCGACGACGCGGCTGCCGTCGGCGGCCTCGCGGGCCAGCAGATCGCCGAAGAGGTTGCTGCCGTGGCGCTTTCGGTGCAGGCGCGCCTGCTCCAGCATGGCGGCGGTGCGCGGCGTCACATAGGGGTACCCGTAGATCTGACCGTGCGGGTGGGTCAACGTCACCCCGATTTCCTCGCCGCGGTTCTCGAAGCAGAAGACCTGCGCGATGCCCGGCGTGGCCATCAGGTCGGCGGTGCGATGCCGCCACGCCTCGACCACCAGCCGCGCGTGCGCCGGCTCCAGCTGCGCGACGGATCCGGTGTGGTCGGCGGAGAAGCAGATCACCTCGCAGCGGCCGTAGGCGGGAGCGGCCGCAAATCCGTCATCGGCGGGCACGGGCGGTGCGGCCGACAACGACGGCAGCGCGCCGGACAGGCTGGGGAATCGGTTCTCGAACACGACGACGTCGTAGTCGGGGGCGGGCACCTCACTGGTCAGCCCGGTCGGGCCCGGGCACAGCGGGCACGCTTCCGGCGGCGGCTTGTAGGTGCGGTCCTGCCGCAGCGCCGCGATGATCACCCACTGCCCGGTGGACCGGTCGAACCGCAACTGCGACTGCGCTGCGGGCTCGGTGGCACGCGCGGGCAGCGGTCGGCGATCTTCGACCGGTGTGGGCCGATGCCCCGGCAGCGCGAAGAACAGCAGGTCGCGACCGTCGGCCAGCTTCGCGCGCGTCGGCGGAGTCACGATGTCGAAGACTAGCTTGGTCCGATTTTCGGGTAACCATGATGGGTAAGCGCAAGAGAGGCGGTCATCCGATAACTGTTCTTTACGAACGCGCCCGCAACTGGGTGATCGGCTCCGATCCTGGCTTGCTCCGGCTGAGAATGGCGACCCGGACGACGGCCGCGCTCGGCCTTTCACTGCTGGCGCTCTTCATTCTGACCAGGGCGACGGGACAACCGCTGACCGTCGCGCTGCTGGGCGTCGTCATCACCATGGTCGCGTCGCGCTCCGTCAACGAACCCGACCCGCGCCGGCAGCGGATCACGATGGCCCTGCTGCCACTGCCCGCCGCGGTCTCCATCACCGCGGCCGCGGTGCTCGCGCAGCACCCGGTGGTCAGCGACGTCGTCTTCGTGATCATCGTCTTCACCGCGGCATACATCCGGCGCTTCGGGGCGCGGGGCAGGGCGCTGGGCATGGTCGCGTTCATGTCCTACTTCTTCACGCTGTATCTGCGCGCCCGCGTCACCGAGCTGCCCTGGATGATCGGAGCGGTCGCGGTGGGCACCGTGTGCACGTACGTGATGAGCGCCTACGTGCTGCCCGATCGACCCGAGCGGGTGCTCCGTGCCACCATTCGGGCGCTGCGGGCGCGGATGGCGATCGTCCTCGACACCACCGCCGAAGCGCTGCGGACGGGCCGGCTCGACGAACGGCGGCGTCGCCGGATGCGGGCCCGAACCATCCGGCTCAACGAGACCGCCCTGATGGTGCAGAGCCAGATCGAGGACAAGGCCGACCCCGCCGCCCTGTGGCCCGGCGTCACCGCCGAACGACTGGCCCCCTGGCTGCTGGATGCCGAGCTGGCCATCGAATGGGTCGCCACCGCCGGCCGACGGGCGGCCCTGATCGCTTGCGAGGAACCCGGTTCCATCCCGGAGCCCACGCGGGCCGCGCTCGTCGACGCGCTCACCCAACTATCGCGAGCCATCCGGCTTCCCGCGCCCGACGGGCTGCGCCGGGCCGCAGACCAAGCGCAACGGCTGCTGGATGAGACTTGCGGCCCCGGTTCCGACCCGGCGGCCGACGACGCGGGCGGCGCCGCCGTACGCCGTCTCGCGCTGGCGATCATCAACGCCGCGTCCTCAACGTCCGACGTGCGGGCGATCGTTGACCGGGTGGCCGCCGGGCGCCCACTCGACGACGCCGACAACTCAGCCCCGGCGTCCGAAGATGCCGTGTCCGACGAGACCACCGACGAGGAGGAGACCGGCGGGCTGCGGCCGACC
>DASTKA010000087.1:0-4165 GCA_035716165.1 Mycobacterium sp.
CACCCAGACCTAAGCGTCTCCTTCACCCAATTACGTGGCGCGCTGGATGCGTATTCCTCGCCCAGCGGACCGTCCGGGATTGGGCGGAGTCGTCGGCGCCCGGCGTCATCGGCTGGCACTTCACTGACGACCGTCATTGACGCTCGTCAGTCAAAGGCGTACGGTGCCACCATGGAGTCACAAGGGTCGCCGGGCGGGGGTGTCCGCGAAGCGCGCCGGCTGGAAACGCGCGCGCGCCTGTTCGACGCGGCGCTGGCCGAGATCTCCCGGCGCGGCGTGGCCGCCGCCGACGTCAGCGCGATCGTCGCCGAGGCGGGCGTGGCCCGGGGGACGTTCTATTTCCACTTCCCGACCAAGGACCATGTTCTCGTCGAGGCGGAGCGTCTCGAGGAGACCCGGATCATCAGCGAGCTCGGCGAGGCCAAGGGCGATCTGGCGTCGGTGCTCTCCCAGCTCGTCCGTCACGTACTCAGCGCCGAAAGCCGTTTGGGCGAAGCGGCTTTCCGGGACATGCTCGGATTGCATTTCTCCTCAACCCGTCCGGTCGAAGACGAGTTTGCCCAGCACCCGCTCGGACAATTTCTGGTGGGCGTCATCAGTCGGGCCCAAGCCGCGGGGCAGGCCAACTCCGAGGTAGACGCAGCCGAACTCGCGACGTTTTTCCTCACCGGACTTTTCGCGCTGCTGGCCACCGGGGCCCACGATGCCGCGCTACTGAGCCATTACGTGTCAACGATTGTCAAAGGAATGGAGAAGCGATGAAGCGCACGGGCATCGAGGGCTACCGGGACTTCCTGGCCAAACGTGACGGCGAGGCTGATCTGCTCAACCGGCGGCTGGCCAATCGCGAGCAGTTCTTCAACGACCTCGAATCCAATCCCGTCCGGTCGGCTCATCCCGCCGACCGCGCCACCTTTCTGCGCAACCTGCGCCGCCGGCGGCCCGAACCCGGGCTGGACGAGAAGATGCTTTTCCTGCTGGCAACCGCGAAGCTGAACCAGGCGGAGCGCTTCGGCGTGGGACTGGGCGAGACGTACGGGCGCAACAGCGACGAGAGCCTGCCGCCCGAGAACGTCTACCTCGAACTCGAAGAGCACTACCACACCCGGCTGCTGGCCTACGCGCTCGACGCGTTCGATCTGACCTTCCAGGTCGTCCCGCCGCCCTTCGTGATGCGACAGTTCGTCAAGACCGGGGTGTTCCTGCCGGAACGGCTCGGCTTCATGTTCGTCGGGGCGGCGGAGATGGCGGGATGCATCCTGTTCGACGAGTTACGACGCGCCGGCAGAAGGCTTTTCGCCGACGAACCCCACGTGGCCGAGCGGATCGAACTGCTCTACAGCGAGATCCTCACCGACGAGATCGGCCACGTCGGCTACTGCGCGTCACGCTGCACGTCCGCGGAGCGCGCCATCATGCGCCGAATCTATCCACTCATCGGGCGACTGTTCGCCCGTCAAACCGCGGAGATAAGCCTGCTCATCGATCCAAAAGCGTTGCACGCTCGCCTGGACCGCCCGTTCGATGTCGAGGAACTCACCGCCGACCTCGACAACGAGACCTATCTCGTCGCACAACCCTGATCACGGCTGGGCGCCGCACCTCATTCCATGCGTTCGACCCACTGCGCCCGGGAGGGCCCGGGCTCGAACGGCTCGCTGAAGTACTGCGTCTCGCGGACCACTTCCCCGCCGTCGAGCTCCATGATGCTGGCCACGTAATACGGTCGCCCGTCATACGTCAGTACGAGTTCGGTGATCCAGAGGTCACCGCCGCCCAGCATGCGTCGCACGTTGAAGTGTTTGGTATTCGGCTGCGCGGCGCGTGACGCCTGGATGTTGGCCCGGCCCCGGATGCGCTCGCCCGATTGCGGATACTCGAGAACAGCGTCGACCCGGTAGATTTCGTGCTCCGCCGCAAAGTCGTTGCCGTCGGAAGCTGCCCAGTGGCGCCGCAGGGCGTCGAGCACATCCTCATCATTCATGGACGCCGTCTCCTCGCGAGTGGATGCACCAATGTTCCGTCATCGGATGCCTGGGCGCAGCCCTTTACCCGGGTGAACCGCGGGAGTATCGTTCGCGCGTGCCAGCCAAGGGCGGCGAGCGCGGTCGGAGGTGAGGCCGGTGGGTCGTGTCGCGGTGATCACCGGAGCCAGCCGGGGAATCGGTGCGGCGACCGCATTGGCCTTGGCGGAGCAGGGATTTCGGGTGGTCGTCAATTACCGCTCCAGCGCCGCCGAGGCGGACGAGGTGGTTTCGGCCGCGACCGCCGGAGGAGGCGAGGCCGTCGCGATACGCGCCGATGTCACGCAACCCGAAGAAGTCACCGCGATGGTAGGTGCAGCGACCGAGAGATGGGGCGGCGTCGACGTGCTCGTGCACAACGCACTGATCCCCTACGACGTCACCTCATTCGCCGATCTGCGCTGGGAGCAGCTCGGCGGCAAACTGGACCGAGAACTACATGCCGCCTTTCTACTGACTAAAGCCGTTGTCCCCGAGATGATTTCGCGTCAGTACGGCAGGCTGATCTATCTCACCACGGTGCTGTCCCGGCGGCCGCGACAGGGCATGATCACGGTGGGAACCGCCAAGGCGGCGATGGACCAGTTCGTCCGGTATGTCGCCCTCGAGCTGGCACCGCACCAGATCACCGCCAACCTCGTTTCGCCCGCCACGGTCGCCAACCCAACGGCGAACGCGCTGTTGACGGCCGAGGAAATACACGAGCTCGGCGCGACGAATCCCATGGGGCGCCTGGTCACCCCCGACGAAGTGGCCAAGACGGTAGCGTTCCTGGCCGGCGACGATTCGGGCTTCATCACCGGCCACTGCCTGGAGGTCAATGGCGGCCTCGCCATGAATTGACGGCCGCTCCGGCCGGGTGAGGAAAGGGGTGCGGCGTGCAGACGATCGATCTGGCTTATGTCGGGCGTGGCATTCACGAGGAGCTGGTCGCCCATGTCGCCGATCAGGAGGGCTACTACCAGGACGAAGGAATCCACGTCGCCATCCGCGACGGCGTCGGCTGGCAAGCGCAGCGGCTACGCCACGTCGCGGTGATCGGCCTGGGCCGTGCCCTGCTGTCGCGGCTGCACGACGGCATCGGCTGGAAAGCGTTGAGCGTCAACACCGATCGCCCGCTGTTCTGGTTCCTCGGCAACGCCGAAGTGAAGTCCATGGCGGATCTTCGCGGGCGGCGCCTGGCCGTGCATGCCGCCGATAACCCGCCGGGCACCTTCGCCCGAATCGTGCTGCGCAAGCACGGTCTGGACCCAGATCGCGACCTGCACTGCGTGGTGCGGCACCCGGGTGACTACCAGATGGACCTGCGCCGATTGCGTGACGGCTCGATCGATGCCGCCTACGTCGGCAGCACCCTGTCCCCCGAACAGGTCGCCGCCGAAGAGGGATTTCACCTGCTGGCCTGGGTCGGCGATCACTTCCAGATCCCCACGGTGGGTGTCGCCGTCGACCCCGTGCACATCCCACCGGACAGCCCCGCGCTGCAGGCGATGATTCGGGCGAATCGGCGGGCGCTGCGGCTTCTCGTCGAACGACCGGGCCGCGCCGTCGACTACCTCAACTGGTTTCTCGACCGGCTCACCGCCGATGAGGCGAAACAGCACTACGAGCGTTACGTCGGCCCGTACTTCACCCCCGACTATCGGGTTGACCTGGGCGTCGCGCAGCGAGCGATCGACGCGGTCGCGGCCGAACTCGGCGTCGCCCCGATACCCGCCAGGGATTTCTATGAATGCGGCGACGGCACCTTAACGGGAAAAGACCAATAGCTCAGACGAGACTGGGTACGCGATAGGAATGCCAGCGAACCGACAAATATCGAGAGTGCTGGACGAACACCGTTTCGATGCGCTTGCAGCGTCAGTGGCGCCCGGACCGGCCGGGACCGCGCTGATGTTCATGGACTGTGATCTGCGCATTCGCGGCCTGAACGCGCCCTACGAAAAGATCTCCCTGCGTGGACGCGACGAGATGCTCGGCGGCTCCGTCGCCGAACTTTTCCCGGACAATCCCGATGATCCGCAGGCCGGCGGGCTGGAACTGCTGGCAGCGTCCGTCGAATCTGCGCTGGTCCACAACGGGACCGACTTCATGCCGATCATGCGGTACGACATCACCGATCCGCATAATCCGGACGTATT
>DASTKA010000088.1:0-2614 GCA_035716165.1 Mycobacterium sp.
AAACACCAGGCCGCGATAGAACAGATTGGCTTTGACCCGCTGGGTCACCAGCGTCGACTGCCCGATCGCCACGTCACACACCAGCCCCGGATGGGCCAGCGGCGCCGGCAGGCCCGTCACCGCCCCGCAGAGGCCGGCGTCCAGCGCCAGCCGCAGCCGATCACCCACGATCGACTGGTGAGCGCCCGCCAACCCGGACGACAGCGTCATCGACGGCGCCCAGTCGAACACCTGCCCCACCGCGAGGTCGTCGAAGTACGGTCCGCCCTGGCGAATCCCCGCATACCCGTCACTGGTCACAACGCCCCATGCTGGCAGGCTGTGGAATCGAGGGTCAACACCATCGGGGCTGTGGCGATCGCGAGCGCGGCAAAGCCGGGCGAAGCGGGTCGCCACGATCAGGGCTGTGACGGGTGGCCACCATCAGGTTGGAGAGTGATCACGGGTGAACGACGAAGAAGAGATGCTGGTCGCCACGGTGCGCGCGTTCATCGACCGCGACGTCAAACCGAGCATTCGCGAGGTCGAGCACGCCAACGCCTACCCCGAGGCCTGGATCGAGCAGATGAAGCGGATCGGCATCTACGGTCTGGCCGTTCCGGAGGAATACGGCGGGTCGCCGGTGTCCATGCCGTGCTACGTGCGGGTCACCGAGGAACTGGCGCGCGGCTGGATGAGCCTGGCCGGCGCGATGGGCGGGCACACCGTGGTCGCCAAGCTGCTGACGCTGTTCGGCACCGAGGACCAGAAGCGGACCTATCTGCCACGGATGGCCGGCGGCGAGGTGCGCGCCACCATGGCATTGACCGAGCCCGGCGGTGGCTCGGATCTGCAGAACATGACCACCACCGCGCTGCCTTCCGGCACCGACGCCCTGGTGATCAACGGATCCAAGACCTGGATCAGCAACGCGCGCCGTTCCGGGCTGATCGCCCTGTTGTGTAAGACCGACCCCAACGCCAAGCCCGGCCACAAGGGCATCTCGATCGTGCTCGTCGAGCACGGGCCGGGCCTTACGGTATCTCGGGATCTGCCGAAGTTGGGCTACAAGGGCGTCGAGTCCTGCGAGCTGTCGTTCGACAACTTCCGGGTGCAACGGTCGGCGATCTTGGGTGACGTTGCGGGCGAAGGCTTTTCACAAATGATGAAGGGCCTCGAGACGGGACGCATCCAAGTGGCCTCCCGCGCCCTGGGCGTTGCCACGGCGGCGCTGGAAGATTCGCTGGCCTACGCCCAGCAGCGGGAGAGCTTCGGGCAACCGATCTGGCGGCATCAGTCGATCGGGAATTACCTGGCCGACATGGCGACCAAACTCACGGCGGCCCGCCAGCTCACCCGGTACGCCGCCGAGCGATACGACAGCGGAGAACGCTGCGACATGGAAGCCGGGATGGCCAAACTGTTTGCCTCCGAGGTCGCCATGGAGATCGCGCTGAACGCGGTGCGAATCCACGGCGGCTACGGCTATTCCACCGAATACGACGTCGAACGCTATTTCCGGGACGCGCCGCTGATGATCGTCGGTGAAGGCACCAACGAGATACAGCGCAATGTGATTGCCCGGCAATTGGTGACGCGGGGCGGGATCTGATCCGGCTCGCCAATCTCGCGGTCCGCGAAAGAAGTTTGCGCTATATTTGCCTGACTTCTCCAAGGGAAGGCAGTCGCCATGAGTTATCCTCCCGTGCCGCCCGAAGGTTCGCCAGAACGGCCGGGGCAGCAACCGGAATGGCAAGGCAAGCAACCGGAATGGCAAGGGCAGCAACCGGAATGGCAAGGGCAGCCGCCGGCCTGGCCGGCCCAGCCCCAGGCGGGGTGGCAGGGCCAGCCGCCCGCGGGATGGCCGGCACCCCACCCTGGGTGGCAGGGGCAACAGGAACCCGAGAACCACCTCGTCTGGGCGATTCTGTGCACGGTGCTGTGCTGCTTGCCGCTCGGGATCGTGTCGCTCGTGTATTCCACCAAGGTGTCCGGGCTGTGGGCTCAGGGCCGGTACGCCGAGGCCCAGGAGGCATCCAACAATGCCAAGAAGTGGGCCATCATCGGCGCGATAGTCGGCGCAGTCGCCATCGTGATCGGCGTCGTGCTGTGGTTCGCCATCTTCGCGGCGATCGTGTCTTCCATCCCGTCCACGACCACCACCACCTATTCGGGTTTCTGAGGCACCGTCTCGTCCACCAAACCCCAAGCCAACGCCGTGCCCGCGTCGACGGTGCGCCCGGACAACACGAGATACGCTGTGCGCCAACGGCCTATCCGCCGCGTGACGCTGACGGTGCCACCGGCTCCGGGAAGCAGCCCCAGCGCCAACTCGGGCAACCCGAACACCGCGTCGTCGCGGGCGGTGACCCACCCGCAGAACGCCGCCATCTCCAACCCGCTGCCCATCACCGTGCCGTGCACCTCGGCCCGGCACGCCCGGCCGAGCCTTGCCGCGAGCTCATCGAGCGCCAGCGCGGGGCTGTAGCGGGTGCGGGCCAAATGTGCGCTCGCCGGGTCGGCGAAAGTGCCGAACTCCGCGAGGTCCCCGCCGCTGCAGAAGGACGGACCGTTGCCGCTCAACACGATGCCGGTGACCGACGGATCCAGGTGCGCGACCGACAGCGCATCCAAC
>DASTKA010000089.1:0-10044 GCA_035716165.1 Mycobacterium sp.
ACCGACACCCGGATCGCGACGTCGGTCGCCGGCCGTGTTCAAGCCCGCCTCAAGTCGCGCCTGGGGCAGGAGTGGTTGGTGGCTCCGGCCATCGCCTACGGCGCCAGCGGAGAGCACCAGGGTTTCGCCGGAACGATCTCGCTCGGCACCGAGGCGTTGACCTTGCTGCTGGTGGAGTACGGCAGGTCAGCGGCCGATTGGGCCCAGCGGCTGGTCTTCGTCAACGGCCACGGCGGCAACGTCGCGGCGTTGAACAGCGCCGTGGCCCTGTTGCGCACCGAGGGCCGCGACGTCGGCTGGTGCCCGTGTCTGGCCGCCGGCGGCGACGCCCACGCCGGCCATTCCGAAACGTCGGTGTTGCTGCACATCTCGCCGGCCGATGTCCGGACCGATCAGTGGGTGGCCGGCAACACCGCACCCCTGCCCGAGCTGCTCGGGTCGATGCGCCGCGGGGGAGTCGCGGCGGTCAGCCCCGTCGGCGTGCTGGGCGACCCGACGACAGCCACCGCCGCCGAGGGCAGGCGGATCTTCACCGAGATGGTCGACAACTGTGTCCGCCGAGTCACCCGGTGGCGGCCCGGGCCCGACGGGATGCTGATGTGACCGCCCCCCGGCTGCCCGACGGGTTCGCCGTTCAGGTCGATCGCCGCGTGCGGGTGCTCGGCGACGGCTCGGCGCTACTCGGCGGTTCGCCGACCCGGCTGCTGAAGCTGGCTCCCGCCGCCCAGGACATGCTCTCGGATGGCCGGCTCAAGGTGCGCGACGACCTCAGCGCCCAGCTCGCGCGCACCCTGCTGGACGCCACGGTGGCGCACCCCCGGCCCGCGGGCGGCCCGTCACACCGCGACGTGACTGTGGTAATCCCCGTGCGGAACAACCTTGCCGGGGTGCGACGCCTGGTGAGCTCGCTACGCGGGCTGCGCGTCGTCGTGGTGGACGACGGCTCATTCCCCCCGGTCGAACCGGAAGACTTCGTCGGCGCGCACTGCGACATCGAACTGCTGCGCCACCACCGCAGCAGGGGCCCCGCGGCGGCCCGCAACACCGGCCTGCGGGCCTGCCGGACGGACTTCGTCGCATTCTTGGACTCCGACGTCGCACCGCGCCGCGGCTGGCTGGAAGCCCTGCTCGGTCACTTCTGCGATCCCACGGTCGGCCTGGTCGCGCCCCGCATCGTCGGCCTGTCGCACAGCGAGAATGTGGTGGCGCGCTACGAGGCGGTGCACTCCTCGCTCGACCTCGGTGAGCGCGAGGCGCCGGTGTTGCCACATAGCACGGTGTCCTACGTGCCGAGCGCGGCGATCATCTGCCGGTGCTCGGCAATCCGGGAGGTCGGCGGGTTCGACGAGACCCTGCAGTCCGGTGAGGACGTCGACCTGTGCTGGCGGCTCATCGAGGCGGGCGCCCGGCTGCGCTACGAGCCGATCGCTCTGGTCGCCCACGATCACCGCATCGAATTGCGCGATTGGCTTGCGCGCAAAGCGTTTTACGGCGGCTCGGCGGCTCCGCTGTCGGTACGTCACCCGGACAAGACGGCGCCGGTGGTGATCTCCGGTTGGGCGCTGATGACGTGGATCCTGATGGCTTTCGGGTCCACCCTTTCGCGGCTGGCGTCCATCGTCCTCGCGGTCGTGACCGGTCGCCGGATCGCGCGCGCGATGCGCACCGCCGAGACGTCGATGACCGATGTGGCGATGATCGCGGGCCGCGGCCTGTGGTCGGCGGCGCTGCAGCTGGCGTCGGCCCTGTGCCGGCACTATTGGCCGCTGGCGTTGGTGGCGGCCACCATGTCGCGCCATTTCAGGCGGGTGGTCCTGGTCGCGGCCGTCATGGACGGGGTGGTCGACTGGCTGCGCCGCCGCGACGCCATCGGTGACGATGTCGAACCGATCGGGCTGCCGAGCTACCTGTTGCTCAAGCGCGTCGACGACCTGGCGTACGGACTCGGGTTGTGGTGGGGTGTGCTGCGGGAGCGCAACGCGCGCGCCCTGAAACCCCACATCCGGAATTAACCACCACGTTGACCACGGCCGTCTCGCACAGCGATGTGCTGATCGTCGGCGCCGGCAGTGCAGGATCGGTTGTCGCCGAACGTCTTTCCGCCGATCCGGAGCGCACGGTGACCGTGCTCGAGGCGGGGCCGGCGCTCGACGACCCGGCGCTGCTGGCCCAAACGGCCAACGGGCTGCAGTTGCCGATAGGTGTCGGCAGCCCACTGGTGCAGCGATACCACACGCGGCTCACCGACGAACCCGCCCGCCGGCATCCCATCGTGCGCGGGGCGACGGTGGGTGGATCGGGCGCGATCAACGGCGGCTACTTCTGCAGGGGATTACCGCGCGACTTCGATCGCTTGGCCCTACCGGGCTGGGGATGGCCCGACGTGCTGGACAGCTTTCGTGCCATCGAGACCGACCTGGACTTCGATGGTCCCGCGCACGGCGACAGCGGTCCGATCCTGGTCCGCCGCACGCGCGACATGACCGGGACCACCGAGCGATTCATCGCCGCCGCGGAGCGCGCCGGATTCGGCTGGATCACCGACCTCAATGACGTTGCATCGGGGCCGCTTTCGGGTATCGGCGCCGTCCCACTCAACATCGTCGACGGTGTGCGACGGGGCTCCGGTGCGGGATTCCTGATCCCGGCCCTGGGCCGGCCGAACCTGACCGTGTACGCGCGGACCCGGGCGGCCCGGCTGCGTTTTGCCGGCACCGTCGCCGTGGGCGTCGACGCGATCGGCCCGCACGGTCCGGTGACCCTGACGGCCGACCGGGTCGTGTTGTGCGCCGGTGCGATCGAGACGGCGCACCTGCTCATGCTCTCGGGCATCGGCGACGAGCCCGTCCTGGGCGCCGCGGACGTGCCGGTGGTGGCGCCGCTGCCGGTGGGAAGGTCGTTCAGCGATCATGCCGAGTGGGTGTTGCCCACGGATTGGACGGTGGCCCCCGGTCGGCCGGTGCTCGAGGTGGTGCTCAGCACCGCCGAGAATCTCGAGATCAGGCCGTACACGGGTGGGTTCGTGGCGATGACCGGCGACGGCACCGCCGGGCATGCCGACTGGCCACACATCGGGGTGGCGCTGATGCAACCGCGTGCGCGGGGGCGCATGACGTTGGTCTCGGCCGATTCCGGTGTGGCGCCGCGAATCGAGCACCGCTACGACAGCGAGCCCGACGACGTCGCGGCGCTGCGCCAAGGCTGCGAGTTGGCCCGCGAATTGGCCGGTGGGACAAGCGATGCCACAGCGGCGGTCTGGTCGACCTCGCAACATCTCTGCGGCACCGCACCGATGGGCGCCGACGGCGACCCGGGGGCCGTCGTCGACCCGCGGTGCCGGGTCCTCGGCATCGACAACCTGTGGGTGATCGACGGCTCGATCCTGCCGACGATCACCAGTCGCGGGCCGCACGCCACGATCGTGATGATCGGGCACCGAGCCGCGGAGTTCGTTCAGTGATGCGGACAAGTGGGCGGGCCGCGACGCGGTAGCCGAAAGCCCCGGCCCCGCGGCGGCCCGCCCGAAGAGACCGCGGATATCATGCGATCCACGTAGATGGCCACGACAAGTGGCTGTGCGCGCGCAGGTATGCGTCGCGCGAACAATGCGTCGCAATATTCGTGGACGGCACGACCGCCATCTCGTTCTTCGATAGCCCGTGCTTGTCTTTGGTCAGTCACCTCCTCTCGCCGAACTGCGAAAGACCTTGGCACCACGGAGGGGAGCGCTCCCGCGCCCACGCCGCGCATGCCGGCTCGACCACGCTCGTAACGCCCATCAACACCACATCCACCTCGCCGTACTGAGATGACTTGTACCTGTCGATATATATCTCTGATACCAGATACGGCGGGCGGTTGCAAGCATTTCCCGGCGACGCCGTACCCGTTGAATCCGCTGTTGGACAACGGCATTGGCCCCGATCTACGGGGCGCTCAGCGCCGGGACAGCATCCGCCGCACCGGGCGTAGCTGGCGACCGTCACGGCCGGGCGCCCACACCCCGATCGCCACGGCGGCGACGGCGACGATCGCCGCCATCGTGATGGTGGAGGCGTGCAGGGCAGCCAGGAATGCGGATTCACTGATGTCGGCCAGCTGCCGGCCCTGGGGTCCGATCCGGCCGGCGATCTCGACGGCCTTGGCCAGCGAGTCGGTGGCCTGACCCCGGACCGGTGCGGGAAAGGCCGCCAGCCTGGGTGCAAGCTCGTGCGAGTAGCGGCCGGCCAGGATGGAGCCGGCCACCGCGATGCCCAGCGCGCCGCCCATCTCGCGTGACGTGTCGTTGACCGCGGAGGCGACGCCCTGCTTCTCGTCGGGGACGGCACCCATGATCGCCGAAGTCGTCGGCGCGGTGCAGATTCCGATCCCGGTGGCGAGAATGAGTGTGGGCCAGGCGAATTCGAGATAGCTCGAGTGCAGGTCCAGCCAGTACATGCACCCGAACCCGACCGCCATCAGCAGTGTGCCGACGAACAACACCAGCCGCAGGCCCAGCTTGGGCACGTACCAGAACGACAGGGCCGAGAAGATGGCCAGCGGCACCATGAACGGCCCGAAGGCAATCGCCGTCGCCAACGCGGAGTAGCCCATGATCTGCTGCACGTATTGCATGCCGATGTAGAAGAACCCGAAGGTGGCGCCGAACAGGATGACGATCGCGGTCACCCCGGTGGCGAAATTGGGGTCGGCGAACAACCGGACATCGAGCAGTGGTTGCTTGCCCCGCAATGCCAGGCGCAACTCGAGGGCGGCGAACGCCGCGGCGATGACGCCGCCGACGACGAGCCCGCCCCACACCACCGGGTCGCTCCAGCCGCGGCCGGGCGCTTCCAGGATGGCGGCCACGGCGATGGCGACCGCCGCGCCGATGAGGACCGCGCCCAACGCGTCGACCCGGGGAGCCGCCGCGTCGCGCGACGATGCGATGGTGCAGGCCAGGGCGAGAATCACCAGCCCGGCGATGCCCAGCGACCAGAAGATGGCGTGCCAGTCCCAGAAGCGAAGCAGCAGGCCAGAACCAAGCATGCCCAGGACGCCG
Source organism: Mycobacterium sp. (assembly GCA_035716165.1). Lineage (GTDB taxonomy): Bacteria > Actinomycetota > Actinomycetes > Mycobacteriales > Mycobacteriaceae > Mycobacterium. Next base: position 5,042 of record DASTKA010000089.1, read on the forward strand.
CCGGAACCGGCCGTCCCGGCCCAGATGCCAACGGCCTTGGTGCGGTCGTCTTTCGGATAGGCCACCGTCAGCAGCGACAGCGTGGCGGGCATGACGAACGCGGCGCCGATCCCGGCCACCGCGCGGCCCGCGATGATCTGGGACGGATTGTGCAGCAGCGCGGGTGCCATCGAGCCGATCGAGAACACCAGCAGCCCGGTCAGCAGCGCACCGCGCCGGCCGTAGCGGTCACCGATCGCGCCGGCCGGTAGCAGCAGGCACGCCAGCGCCACGGTGTATCCGTCGACGACCCAGTTCAGCTGCGATGCGGTGGCCGAGGTGGCCACCGCGAGGTCGCCGAGCGTGGTGTTCAGGGCCGTCATCGACGCCACCACCAGGGCTACGGCCATGCAGGCGACGGCGAGCGTCCAGTTTCGTACGCGGAAGCTGCCGTCGATGCCGATCGCGTCAGTACGCTGGTGCCGGTCAGACCGGACGAGGGTTTCGACCATGCGGTGCGCCTCCTCGGGGGCGTGCGGAGTTTCGAGACCAATAGTCTTGTAGATAGACCGATAGTCTCGTTTTGAAACAGGAGGTGGGTCACATCACCGCCGAAACGTCCGACCCGCGCCCGGCGAGGTCGCGGGCCAGGCTGCTGGAAGCCGCCGTCACGCTGTTGCGTACCGGGGGTCCCAGCGCGGTGACTGTCGACGCGGTCACCCGCACCGCCAACGTAGCGAGGGCGACCCTTTATCGCCACTTCCCGAGCGGAAACGATTTACTGGCAGCGGCTTTCAACAGCCTGATCCCGGCGTCGCCCACCCCGCCGGCCGAGGGTTCGCTGCGCGACCGCCTGGTCGCGGTGGTGCTGGCCCAGGCCGAGGCCGTGGCCCTGGCGCCCACCGTCATGACCGCCATGTCCTGGCTCGCGCTGGGCCGCGATCTGGAAGGCATGCCCGAGCCCCGGCACAGCCGCAACGCCGACAGCGCGGCCATCACCACGCTGCGCGAGCGCATCGCCCAGCAGTACGCGGAGCCCTTCGACGCCATCTTCGACAGCCCGGAGGCCGCCCAGCTGGGGGAGGTCGACCGGTCGCGGGCGATCGCCCTGCTCATCGGGCCGCTGGTGCTGGGCCGCCTGTCCACCCTGCCCGACTTCGACTACCGCCAGTGCGCGCTCGCCGCCGTCGACGGCTTCCTGCACGTACAACGCGCCCGAGCCGGCACAGCGAACATCGAATCGGCAGGCGCCTGAGCCTTTGCACCGGCCAGCGCTGGGCCTCTGACCAGCGCGTTTATGCTCCGATGCTAGCGTTTCCGGGACGGGCGCGCCGGATCCGGCCCGAGATCCGGGCCGAATTTTGCTCGGGCACGATCTTCAGGCATACTGTTCAGGTTGCCTTGAGCCGGGTTTGCGCCTGGTCGGGCATACGACCAGCGTCCAAACGGGCGCGTCCGGTCCCATCCTTTGAGAGCGACGAATTTCGATCGCGGATGAGGCTGCGTGAGGGTGACACGCCCGACCGCGGGGGCCGGTGGACCACGACAGGTAAACAGCGGCGCAATATCCGGCGCAACGCTCGATCGGCCCAGAGTTGGCCGGCCCGATCGGCGCGCCGGTGGCACTGAGGACTATGTGAGCCCGGATACCGGGCCCCAACAGGAGTGAGGGTAGGAGAAGCGTGGCGGGACAGAAGATCCGCATCAGGCTTAAGGCCTACGACCATGAGGCTATCGACGCGTCGGCGCGCAAGATCGTCGAGACCGTCGTCCGCACGGGTGCCAGCGTTGTAGGTCCGGTGCCGCTGCCGACCGAGAAGAACGTGTATTGCGTCATCCGCTCCCCGCACAAGTACAAGGACTCGCGGGAGCACTTCGAGATGCGCACGCACAAGCGGCTGATCGACATCCTCGACCCGACGCCGAAGACCGTCGACGCGCTGATGCGCATCGACCTTCCGGCCAGTGTCGACGTCAACATCCAGTAGGAGATCCAGACTCATGGCAAGAAAAGGCATTCTGGGTACCAAGCTGGGCATGACGCAGGTGTTCGACGAGAACAACAGGATCGTGCCGGTGACGGTCGTCAAGGCCGGCCCGAACGTGGTGACCCGGATCCGTACCCCCGAGCGTGACGGCTACAGCGCCGTGCAGCTGGCCTATGGCGAGATCAGCCCCCGCAAGGTCAACAAGCCGGTGACCGGTCAGTACGCCGCTGCGGGCGTCAACCCGCGCCGGTTCCTGGCCGAGCTGCGGCTGGAAAACCCCGAGGCGGCCGCCGAATACGAAGTCGGCCAGGAGCTGACGGCGGAGATCTTCGCCGACGGCGCCTACGTCGACGTCACCGGCACCTCCAAGGGCAAGGGCTTCGCCGGCACCATGAAGCGCCACGGTTTCAGCGGTCAGGGCGCCAGCCACGGTGCCCAGGCGGTGCACCGCCGGCCGGGTTCGATCGGCGGCTGCGCCACTCCCGCCCGGGTGTTCAAGGGCACCCGGATGGCGGGCCGGATGGGTAGCGATCGGGTGACCGTCCAGAACCTGTTGGTGCACAAGGTCGATCCCGAGAACGGCGTGCTGTTGATCAAGGGTGCGGTCCCCGGCCGCACCGGTGGACTCGTGGTGGTCCGCAGCGCGGTCAAACGAGGTGAGAAGTGATGGCAGAAGGCTCCAAGACGCTCAAGATCGACGTCAAGACGCCGGACGGCAAGGTCGAGGGTTCGATCGAGTTGCCGGCCGAGTTGTTCGATGCCCCGGCCAATATCGCGCTGATGCATCAGGTCGTCACCGCGCAGCGGGCGGCGGCCCGTCAGGGCACGCACTCGACCAAGACGCGTGGCGACGTCAGAGGTGGTGGCCGTAAGCCGTACCGGCAGAAGGGAACCGGCCGGGCCCGACAGGGTTCGACGCGTGCCCCGCAGTTCACCGGCGGTGGCGTCGTGCACGGTCCCAAGCCGCGCGACTACAGCCAGCGCACCCCCAAGAAGATGATCGCCGCGGCGTTGCGCGGCGCGCTGTCCGACCGGGCGCGCAACGGCCGCATTCACGCGATCACCGAGCTGGTGTCGGGTCAGACGCCGTCCACCAAGAACGCCAGGGCGTTTTTGGGCACGCTGACCGACCGCAAGCAGGTGCTGGTCGTGATCGGCCGCAGCGACGAGGCCGGCGCCAAGAGCGTGCGCAACCTGCCCGGTGTGCACCTGCTGACCCCCGACCAGCTCAACACCTACGACGTGCTGCGCTCGGACGACGTGGTGTTCAGCGTCGAGGCGCTCAACGCCTACATCGCCGGGGGCACCGGCGGTTCCGCCGATAAAGATGTGGAGGTTTCGGCGTAGATGGCGACCATCACTGACCCCCGCGACATCATTCTGGGCCCGGTCATCTCGGAGAAGTCCTATTCGCTGCTCGACGACAACGTGTACACGTTCGTGGTGCACCCCGATTCGAACAAGACGCAGATCAAGATCGCTATCGAGAAGATCTTCTCCGTCAAGGTCGCATCGGTGAACACCGCGAACCGGCAAGGTAAGCGCAAGCGCACCAGGACCGGATTCGGCAAGCGCAAGAGCACCAAGCGGGCCATCGTCACGCTGGCCCCGGGTAGCAAGCCGATCGATCTGTTCGGGGCACCGGCCTAGCCGCCGCGAGAGGAAACCTGATTAGACATGGCAATTCGTAAGTACAAGCCGACGAGCCCCGGCCGTCGCGGCTCGAGCGTGTCCGATTTCTCCGAGGTCACTCGTTCCAACCCGGAGAAGTCGCTGGTGCGCCCGCTGCACGGCCGCGGCGGACGAAACGCGCACGGCCGCATCACCACCCGCCACAAGGGTGGTGGCCACAAGCGCGCCTACCGGGTGGTCGACTTCCGCCGCAACGACAAAGACGGCGTGAACGCCAAGGTCGCGCACATCGAGTACGACCCCAACCGGACCGCCAACATCGCGTTGCTGCACTTCCTGGACGGCGAGAAGCGCTACATCATTGCGCCGCACGGACTTTCGCAGGGCGACGTGGTGGAGTGCGGCCCGAACGCCGACATCAAGCCGGGCAACAACCTGCCGTTGCGCAACATCCCGGCCGGTACCGTCATTCACGCCGTGGAGCTGCGGCCGGGCGGTGGCGCCAAGCTGGCGCGGTCGGCCGGGTCGAGCATCCAGCTGCTCGGTAAAGAGGGCACCTACGCGTCGCTGCGTATGCCCAGCGGTGAGATCCGCCGCGTCGACGTGCGCTGCCGCGCCACCGTCGGCGAGGTCGGTAACGCCGAGCAGGCGAACATCAACTGGGGCAAGGCCGGCCGGATGCGGTGGAAGGGCAAGCGCCCTTCGGTCCGTGGTGTGGTCATGAACCCGGTGGACCACCCGCACGGTGGTGGTGAGGGTAAGACCTCTGGTGGTCGCCACCCGGTGAGCCCGTGGGGCAAGCCCGAGGGCCGCACCCGTCACCCGAACAAGGCCAGTAACAAGCTCATTGTCCGACGCCGGCGCACCGGCAAGAAGCACGGTCGCTAGGAAGTCAGGAGTAGCACATGCCACGCAGCCTGAAGAAGGGCCCGTTCGTCGATGGCCACCTGCTCAAGAAGGTGGACACGCAGAACGAGAAGAACACCAAACAGGTGATCAAGACATGGTCGCGACGTTCGACGATCATTCCTGACTTCATCGGCCACACCTTCGCGGTCCACGACGGACGCAAGCACGTCCCGGTGTTCGTCACCGAGGCGATGGTCGGCCACAAGCTTGGTGAATTCGCGCCGACCCGCACCTTCAAGGGACACATCAAGGACGACCGGAAGGCCAAACGTCGATGACCACAACGGAATTCCCATCGGCGGTGGCCAAAGCGCGTTTCGTGCGGGTGTCGCCGAGAAAGGCGCGCCGGGTGATCGACCTGGTGCGCGGCCGCTCGGTGACCGACGCGCTGGACATCTTGCGCTGGGCGCCGCAGGCCGCCAGTGAGCCGGTGGCCAAGGTGATCGCCAGTGCCGCGGCCAACGCGCAGAACAACAACGGGCTGGACCCGGCGAC